>NZ_JAPFCC010000002.1 GCF_025562715.2 Endozoicomonas gorgoniicola | reverse complement strand
CCAGCTGGATATGTCCCCGCTGCTGGCTGAGTCTGTGCGCAGAATCAGCAATGCAGAATCCATCAGTGCCATGTTCCAGTAATATCAAGGGCTTGCGCTGATTTAGGCAATCCGTACAAAAAGACCCACGTCGTTTGATTTGGGTCTTTTTTTTGTTTTTGAGGCAAAAAAATTACAAAAAAAATTACAAAAAATGCCATTTGTCAGACTTGCGTCGTAGAACCCGGTTAACGGGTACTGTCTATTTTTACGGCTGTACGAAGGTACACTTTCTTGGAGCTAAGCGTCTTGTGTCCGGAGTAATTTTCGGTATGGTCGCTAACGCCTTTTGCCTTTAGATCGTGGAACGTGAATTTTTCTTCTGGCGTGATTACGCCTTTATTGACCAGTCGGGTCATAGTCTTTCTGAACCGGTTTGAAAACGTCTGTGGAGCTATCGAGGCTCCGTCTGGATCATGGATTAAGCGTGTTGATCCTGTTGCCCGGCAGGCGCTTTTGGCTAACTCTATAGCTTCCCTCAACCGGGGAGACCATTTGGTCAGCTCGGTTATTGAACCTTTATCTCTGCGGAGTAATATGCCTTCTTCAAGCAGGTCGTCATCTTTCAGCTCTAACACTTCAGCTTCTCTGGCGCGGCAAAGGTACGCCAGTTCCATAGCAGCCTGGTAGGCAGGCCGTATATGAGCAAATACTTTTTCGTATGTGTCATCAGTGACATAAACATCCTGACGTGAATCTTCCTTGAAGCTGATTTTTAATTGGTCAAATGGGTTGGGTGGAATGTTTTCAAATTCTCCGACAGCCCACTTCCATGCAGCGGCCATAAACCCCTTGTGTTTGTTTCTGGTGGCATTTCCGTCAACGGTCAGCAGGTATTTCTTAATCAGGGGTGGCGAGACTCTTTCCAAAGGACACTTTCCAAAGGCGTTCCCTTTTTTGCCTTTTTTGGTGCAAATTTTATGGAAGTAGATCAGCCTCATTTCCTGAGTCTTGACGGCAAGTTCTTTGAATTCAGGTGAATCAAGATAAGCCTTAAGCATCCATTCGATAGTTCTTTCATTACCTTCAATGAATTTTTTGTATTCGAACCAGACCCTGTGCAAAGGCTCTTTATCACTACAGAGTACAGTCTGCTCACCTCTTGAAGGCTTGCCGTTTATGCAGCCAAGATAAGGCCAGTGAACGTACCTCTTACCTTGCTTGAATACATCGGGTGGGAGACTGCTACTTCTTTTTCTGCCCATTTATTACCAATCCCATTCTTCTTTCTTTTTGCCACTCAGGGTAGTGTCTATCTGGTTGATAGTGGTAATTATTTCGCCGCCCTTACCTCTGGCGAAAGGGATATTATTTTCGATAAGGAAGTCGATCAGTGGCTTTTGCTGCTTGAAACCAGTCCAGTCTTTAAGCTGTGCTTCTTTAATAAGCTGCTGGTTGTTTTTATTACTTTCCATAGCATCACCTACTCTCTTAAAGGCGTGTCCGGGCTTTCATGATTTGATCAATAACGGACAGATAAATACGCTGGGGTCTATGTATTGCAAGCTGTGCGGCGACTAGAATCAAGGCTCGCTCTGAAAGCTCGATGGCAGTTTGCCTTTTGCCCTGATCAAAAAGACAGGTCAACTCAATGTCGTTTCCCTGAATCCGGCCATCTTCAGCCCCTTTTTCAATACTCTGCACTACGCTGGCATGTTCAATGCCGAAATGCTTTGCAAGCAGCAGTGAATTTGTCCTGAGCTTATTGCCTTTGATAAATACCAGATCGTTCATCACTCACCTCAATAATCAACTGGCTGTACACCCTGACAAGCCAGAACATCCAATTTCTTAACAGGCTTCTTCCAGCTCAACACCCAGCTTTTTAGCAAAGTACTGAATACCCTTTGGTGTCACGTAGGTCTGCATTCTTGCCTTGTCGTCAACAATGGTGGCCTTTACTTCAAAAATGTTCTGCTCGGTATAGCGAACCTTGGCCACCAGGGCGGTTCCCTGATAGAAGAGGTATTCACCTTTCAAGCCCTGAATGAACTTGTTGGGCTTGCCTGTCAGCAGGCGACCGGCGTTTTGCAGGGTGAAAAGCCCTTCACGGTTGGCGTATTGCTCGTAGAAGTGAACCTTGGGCTGATCCTTTTCTATCTTGCTGGATTGTTGCTCAATCTGGGCGGTCTGGTGTTCGATGACCTCCTGTAGTTTTACGACCCTTGTAACGGACTGATGGATAATGCCTGCCAGTTGACGGGTATCGCTCCAGTCGATTTCACTGATGCCGTAGCTTCCGGTTTTGCGAATGGAGGGCAGGACTTCTGAAGTAATCCATTTCTTGAATTTTGCAGCCTCCGGCTTGCGTGACTTCAATACGCAAGAATAGAGTCCAGATTCATTGATAATGCTTACTTTTTGATCTCCACCAAGGGTACTCATAGTAGTAGTACCCTTTTCGTCACTGTCTAAGTGCTTGGTTCCGTTGTAGGCATCCCTGAATCCGAGCGAGTCAGTGACATCTTTTGCAACAAACCAAATTTCACCATCTTCCCCGGTTACGGTGCGCAGGCTTCCGAACAGTGGGTTGTTAAAGGTGGTTAGATTAGACATGGTTTCTCTCCCTTTTAGTTATTTTGGCTGTAGAGTTGGGCGGTTGCGGTCAGGTCTTCCAGATCGTTTTCCATAGCATCAATGCCCCACAAACAAGTCTTCCAAAGTTGCACCGTCATCAAACATCTTGTGATGCGGTTCACTGGCCAGTGGTTCGGTGCCGCTCCAGTCCTGGGGCCAGGTGTCCGCGTTAATGAGTTGGAGAATCCTCCGCTTCTCTTCATCGTTCAGCAGATCAATAACCGGTCTGCCGGTTCGCATAGCCTGATCATTAACCTGATCCTGAATGCGACAGACTTCATCAAGAGCCCATAAGCGGGCATCCATGGTTAATGGCCCCATTCTTTGCTGGCCTGCTGCAAGGGAGCCGTCTTTGTTGGTTTTACCGGCAGGCTGGCGAAGCCGGTTACCGGGCAGCCTGAGTTGTTCGTATAATGGCTTTAGTCCGGTTAAAGGTTTGAGGTATGCCCAGTGCGGTTGCTGAATGACGGTTGCCAGCGCCTTGTCTTCCTGCGCTAAAGGGCAACCAATGCAGCCTGTTCTGGCATTTACTTCTTCAGCTTCATCACCTCCGTAGGCATCAGCGATTGCAGCGGTTGACCAGTCACCGAACTCATAGGAAGGAGCCCAGTGCTTCAGCCATTCCCAGATGTGACAGACTCGCCAGTGCAGCAGGGGAGCCAGTGTGCTAATTCGGTTTCTAAGCCCTTTTGCATTAGGTAGCGCTTCCTGAAACCAGCCCTGACCACATTCAGCCCCATCCTTGCCGCAGCTCATGATGATGCGGCTGTCCCTGATGGCTGACTCTCCCTGACGAACACCTGTAATGGTCAGGATTTTCCCACTCTCATTTGCCAGATGGTTAAGGGCTTCTTCCATTGGCTTCATTTTTTATTCTGGGAGTACACCAGCGTAGGGTTCCGTTATTCGGTGGAGGAACTCCGCGACCCAGCATATAAACCATGAAGCGGTTATCAAGGTCTGCCATTACTCGCTAAAACTCTATATTTCTTTCTTCCAGCTCTTCACTGATTTGATTGGCGGCAATGGCCAGAGGGGGTAGTTCCATGCGTGTATCGGCAAGCAGGACGGTAAATCGTTTTGGAGTTGGGATTTTTCCGGTTTCCATCAGATAGACCAGAAGCGTTACTAGCGCCGTTGAGTCTTTTCCGCCGGACCAGGTTGTAACCCAGTGGTCATGATCCGGGCCATAAGCGTTCATGCTTTGAATGGTCATTTCGATGGATTCGGTCATTTGCAGGCGCTTTGAAAATCCGTCGAAAATTGAAGCCTGTTGATTGTGTGTTTCCATTTCAGGCCACCTCGGATGTTTCAATAGCAAGAACATTGGCTTTTACCAGAGCCTCTGAAAACTGTGGCGGTACGGCATTTCCGCATCGAGCTACCTGACTCTTTTTTGAGAGCCTTTTGCCACTGGCATCACGATCAATGATGTAATCCACCGTAAAACCATTAGCGTTATAGAGTTCCCGGGGAGAAAGCATCCGCATAGCGATATCAACAATCTGGTACAGCTCACCTTTCACAGTCACCAGACCGAAACGTTCTCTGGTTGTAATGGTGTGGATAGGCTCTCGCAGTGAGACAGCGTTATCGCCTGATCCGTAGTACTTCACCAGAAAAGCGTGAACTTTCTCAGAGTGGTTGTTTCTCTTTTCCAGTTGGGCTGTCACCAGTGCGTTATGATCAGCAGTGGTTATGGTGTGCAGAGACTCTTTTATTGATGAGCCGGTCACGCCTGTGTAGTGTTTGGCGATGAAGGCCGTCACCAGAGAGAAGGCTCCGCCCTTTGGTGAAGCTGTGATTGTTCTGATCGGTTGTTCAATATCATGTACCAGGTCACGACCGTTATAATGCGCAATAGGAACAATGAACGGCTTTGGATCATTAACGACAAACTTCTGTATACCCTTGGCGATTCTGCGCAGAGTGTTATCTGCCAGTGGCCTGGCTCTTTCAAAGATACTTTGACTGGGAATACTCCAGTCGATACATTCAGCCGCTGACCTGTATGGCTGGTGAGTACCCGGGCCATGAGTCGCAACAGGCCAGACAATAGGCTGACCATCGCAGCGAGCAATCAGGAACAGTCTTTTTCTGATAGTCGGAGCGCCGTAGTCACAGGCTCTCAGTTCTTTCCACTCAACTTTGTAGCCGAGACTGTTTAGCTTCTGCACGAACTCTTTGAACGTTTCGCCCTTGCGGATCGGGCAGGGTTGGTTGTTTTCAAGCAGTGGTCCCCAGTCCTGAAACTCTTCCACGTTTTCCAGGATAATGACTCTGGGTTTAACTCGTTTGGCCCAGCGAACCGCTACCCAGGCTAACCCCCGAATCTTCTTGCTTTTTGGTTTGCCGCCACGGGCTTTGCTGTGGTGAGTGCAGTCAGGTGAGAACCAGGCTAAACCCACGGGACGACCATTGCAGGCTTTTACTGGGTCAACCTTCCACACGGATTCACAGTAATGTTTTGTGTGCGGGTGATTAATTGTGTGCATTGCGATAGCTTCCGGGTCGTGGTTGATGGCTATATCAACCGGTCTGCCCAGAGCCATTTCAATACCGGTACTTGCCCCACCGCCACCAGCGAAATTATCAACGATCAGCTCCCCCGAGAAATTAAGCCCCATTTGAGGATTGATTCGATATTTTTTGTTTTCCTTTTCCATGGCGCAAAAGCTCCCCGTCAGCTTAATTAGCCGATTTTTTTATTTAGTACTGTTGTTAATGAGAAAAACCGGATGCGTCCGTATAATTCTCGAAACCAATTGTTTTTTGAGTATTAGGCGGACTGGTATGGATAATCCCGTGAATTGGCATTATCCAGAGCCAGTTGACCTACTAAGGGTTATCTGCCTTTGGCTAATTTCAGTGTTTCGTCCCAGACAGTATCGAATGAAACTGAATCATGGTATCCAGCTTCTTCTTTTGCCCTGCGTAGCCAGTCACGTCTAGCCTGTGCCGATTCCTTTAATCGAACTTTCTCTCTTTCGGCTGCACCGGCTCTACGATCAGCTTCATCCAAATCGCTTTTCAATTTGCTCACGATTTTTCTTATTTCTTTCTGGTCATAGCCACACACAAAACCATCTTCTGAGTTGTGCCTGTATTGCCTTAACGCTGGTGCAAGCAGTTCTGATATATCCATGTTTCAAGTCCTGTATGTTAACGACACCAGTGTCGTTGAGATCGTGCCAATCGGCAGATAACAAGTCGTTCGAATGGACGTGCCTACGGCACGCCACTCAACTCTGCGTTATGTGGCTTAATCAGGCATAGCGTAATCAATGGTATAACTGAAGTCTGTGGCATCAATCGTGCCTTTCAAATGCCAGTTACCAACCTCTAATCCGTTTTCAGTTTGAGGTTTTATCCAGTTCTCTATCCAGTTCTCTATACCAATGGCGTTCAGGTTCCCTTCGAGCGCACCGTCTGGATCGTCATAATCAGTGATAGCGACACCGAATAGACCTATTGTTAGCCAGACCTCAAACATATATTTTTTCATGCTTAATCCAACTCTTTCCAAAATAGAAATTGTTCGTGGTATGTTCCAAGTTGGAACCAGCCACATAACAAATGCTTCCAATGGACAGCCTACGGCTGCCACTGAACCAGGCGTTATCTGGCTCCAATCAGCCTAAGTGCTTTTGCGATAACCCTTGGGTCGTTACATTCACCTTTTATAAGTGAATAGTCGATGTAGTAACGACTCCTGAATATATCTCCCCATCTGAATTTCAATATGCAGCCAGTGGGTAAAACATCAACACAGTAACCTGTCACTACTTCGTATCCGTAACTTGCTGTGTACCACTTACCAACTCTTATTGGTTCCAGCTCTCCATTGATATTTTGTATAGCTGGTAGTGTCCTAATTTCCATGTTGCGAGTTCCTCGTTTACCGCCAGATAACAAAGTTTTCCAAGGGACTCCGCTACGCTGCGCCCCTGAAAACGGGGTTATGTGTCTGTGCGAGTTATTACAATCTTCCAGTCCCCTTTGGGTTCTCCGGCATGAGAAACACCCTTAAAGGTCAAAGTAGTTTCTGCCGAGTTACTTTTTTCAGCCAAACTGATAAGCAGGTGAGCGCCGCATGTAATATGTGCGGCATCTTGACCAAACTCATCTTGCATTTTGATGGCGGTTCTCTTTACCAGTTTGCCCAGTGCTTCATCGCTCCAATCTAAATACGTCGGGTCGGCCTTTTCTTTTTCTGTTAAAACCAGTTCTGCCATTTTCTTTATCCTTCTAGTTCGTGCCTATTGCCACATAACAATTTTATCCAACGGATGCGCCTTCGGCACACCGTTGATAAAGGGGTTAGCTGCCTGAATCAGCCACGTAGTCAGTGAAAGGTTTGCAGTGGCCGATAGCTCCATCAGCATCAGCAACACAAACCAGTAAATTTACAGTTTTCTCTGGGGCTGGTATCAGCCACTCGACAGCTTTCATTCCAGACATCATCAGACAACCGATCAGGAAGAAAGCAACCATTGAGGCAAGTGGGGTTTTAAAAAAGTCTTTCATACTGACTCCACTGGTAGTCTGTTCGGTTTCTTAGCCTTTCCTGGTAATGCTCCGGTCTGGCTTTCATATCTAAATAAAGTGCGTACTGTTGTCGGGAGAACTTCAAGCAAGTTTCGGGATCTTTCGATTCCATTGATTGAAGTCTCCACCATATAGCAGACAACTTATAAATCTCTGGCTTGCTGGATTTTTCACGCAGCCTTGAAACCTGAATCATCGCCATTCTTATTGGTGTCACTTTCTCTTCCGGTTTAATTGCCTGGTTTATTAAATGGCTTCCACTTTGTAATTGCCCGATCTGGATCATTAGCAAACCAAGTCGTTCCGTAATGCTCTCCGGTCTTGCAATAATCAATTTCAACATCAATGTCATCACCGAAATAAACCAGCACTGGAACGTCATCTTCTGGCAATTCTTTATCAGCATCTATCCATGTATTGTCTTCCTTGCCAGCTCTAACCCCATTCTCATAAGCATGTCTAATCCAAAATAATATATTCCATATCTCGTCATCAGGGGTATCTTCGTGAACATCAAGCACTGGCTCACCATCCTGATCAACACAAAGGGCTCTAAACTCATAACCGGCAGTACTGCGCCAGATTTGATAGTCTTTTTTTTCGTACATGGCTTTTATTCCTTGTCTCCTGATTCAAACCGCACACACTTAACCACCAGTCCATCCCGGTGCTTCTCAATCACCGGCATGGTTGAAAAGCTCAGGTCTGAACAATCCTGCTTCAGGCGCCGGCAATTCATACACATGCTGCCTTTTGGCTGATACTTCGGGGTCTTTGCTTTTTTGGCACTGAATGCGCAGGTCATTACCCACCCCGATAGTTTTGTGGTTGCTGCTGGTAGGGCTGCCCCTGCTGTTGTGTGTGGGCTGGCTGCTGCCCTGCCGGTTGCTGTTGGTAGCCTACCTGTTGGGGTTGCTGATAGCCACCTTGTTGATTGCTTTGGTTCTGGTCATCCTGCCGACTGTCCAGCATATGCAGCTGACCAGAGAAACCGTCAACGATGACTTCTGTGGTGTAGCGATCCTGCCCGGTGTTCTTGTCCTGCCATTTTCTGGTTTGCAGTTTGCCTTCCAGGTAAACCTTGCTTCCCTTCTTCAGGTACTGCTGGGCAATCTCTGCCAGCTTGCCGAATACCACAGCACGGTGCCATTCAACACGCTCCTGCTTCTGACCGCTGTTCTTGTCTGTCCAGCTTTCAGAAGTGGCGACGTTCAGGTTTGCCACGGCGGAACCGTTCGGCGTAAACCGTACATCAGGGTCGCCGCCCAGGTTGCCGATCAGGATGACTTTGTTTACGCCTCTTGCCATGATGAAATCTCCTTTCCTTATCGTTGTTTAAACCGAGCCTTTTCAGTTCATGCTCAGGAACACCCAGGGGGCGCGTGTTAATCCGTGGTCGTTTGGGGATCAGGTGACCAGCCTGCACAGCAAACCTTCAAGCTGCTTTTTGTTTAATCCGAACCCGGCGAACGATGACTTCCAGTTCGTATTCAGCTTCATCATCGCTGTATTGCAGTTCGTGAAGCTCTTCATCACCAAAGAAGTATTCAAGGGCTTCCCGGTCATCACGGCTGGCTACTGCCGCCTTTAATTCAGAGTCATTGAAGTCAACGGCCTTTGTCGTTTTTGCTTCCGGTAAAGCCGCAAGTGGCTCATCGCTTGGAAATTCACTGCCGCAAATCAGCGAGTGATCTTCTGCAACTTCCGGAACCGCAAGCTCTTCTTCCATGCGCCGGGCAAACTCAGCATCGGCTTTTTTCTGAAGCGCTTCTTTTGCCTTCCGTTCTTCTTCCAGGCGAATCCGTTCCCGTTCTGCTTCAAGGCGTTTTTCTTCGGCGGCCTTGTGCTCATTGATTCTGGATTCAACAACCAGCTTCATATGGTCGTATTCCATGACCAGTACGTCCTGAATATCCGCAAACAGGAAATCGTAGTCTCTGGCAGTGTCTTCAAAGAAGGTCAGGTTGGTTTCGATCTTTTCCCGGTAGCCGGTGGCCTCGATCTTAGCCTGGGCTAAAGTGTCATTGACGGCTTCACGGATTTTCTTGATTGCGCTTCTGCCTTTGATGGCGCCCTGAAAATCAGCGACAACGGCAGGAATGGAAACAGGAAGCCTGAGGTTGAGCTGGGTGATGTGTTCATTCAGCTTGCTTTGTGCGTCGGCAATGACTTCCAGCTTGATAGCATCCTTGCGAGCCTTGACCAGCTTGTTCAGCTCCAGTCGCTTGCTGCGCATTTCTTCCTTCAGGTGATCCACGGTGCGGAACAGTTCGTCAATGTCGGCGGTCTGTGCCAGCGCCTGCTTCTTAACGATATCCAGTTCCTTTTCAGCCTTGGTGCAGAACTTGACGGTCTGTTCCGCGTCGGCAAAGTCCTGATCGGTTTGCAGGTCGGTATTGATGGACTGGATAAACGACAGAGCCTGAGATTTGAAAGCGGGCAGGTTAGAGTTTTTCACCTCACCGACCAGTTGAATACTCAGGGCGGGCAGTTCCATCAGTTCCTTACCGACAGGTTGAATAACTTCAGGCTGCTGTTCCTGATGGAAGTTGCCAAGGTCAATGGCGAATTGTTCCCAGCCTTTAATAAGCGCCTGCTGTCGCTCAGGAACAGGCAGGTATTCCATGGATTCGAATTGTTCCTGTGTACCATTGGAGGTGACAAAAATCGCCTTCTCTGCACCGCTGATTAGTAACTGCTGTTCAAGCTGCCAGTAGTAGTGAGGCTCCAGGTCATTGTTACGAACCTGAACCGCCAGCTTTTCATTCCAGAGCTTGTGCTCAAACACAATAAAGTCATCAACGGTAATGCCGTCGTAAGATGCCAGCAGGTTATGATCACCAACGGCAGTGGCCGGATACAACTCTTCACCAATCATGGCTTCCACCAGTGGACGGGCTGCTTCTTCGGCGGCGTGACCCCGGTCGAACAGTGCCTGCATTTGCAGGGTGACTTCTTTGGTCTGCCCGGTGGCTTTCTGCTTTAGCAGTTCATCCCGACTGGTGTATTTGGAAGCGCCCATCATGGCTGGAGCTTCGCTGGCGGTAAAGTGGTTGGCTCTCAGGTCGAGCCATTCCTGTGAACCCTGTTGTACGTTAATGTATTTCATTACGCTCTCCCTACTGCATTGATCTGTTGTTTTTGCTGGTCAGTCAGCACGCCCCTGGTTTCGATCTTGGCAATCAGGGCTTCCGGGCTGGTTTTTCCGCTCTGGATAGCTTGCTGCCATTTCGGGAAGTTGCTGAGGAAGTTTTCACCGGGGTAATACTGAACACTTAAAGGCTCTGTTACTTCCTGCTGAACGACCTTAAACTGACCTTCAAGCTCATTACCTTCTTGCTGATTAACGACGTTGACCGCTTCAGCAAACCGTTCGGACTGACCCGCAGAAGGCCATTGCTTGGAAGCTCTTTTGATGATGGCCTTTTTAGCCATTTCGCCATACCAGCTTTCCCAGACCGCCTTTGTCTTGGCTTTGCTCTTGATGTAATCAATCTCAGCCTTGCTCATTACGTCGGTCAGGTAGTCACCAGCTGCGGTTTTTGCTATGCAATAAACACCCGTCGTCTGACCACGATCAGCAAAGGGGTTCATTCGGTGTACGGGCTTTTCGCAAGGTCCCAGGTATTCAAAATGGTCAGACTCGCAGACTATTTCAGCCTTCACGAAAGCTATTGCGCCACTATCGACAGCCACTTTCATCAAGCCTTTGAAGCTGATTCTCAACTGGCACTCAGTACGGGATGCCGCTTTGTTGTATTCAGGCACCAGATAAGCCAGCCCGTAAGCAGGGTTCAGCGTCAGGCCAACAGACGCAACATTGATAATGGCGTTCTGAATGCTGACCGGGTCGCACTTCTGCAAAAATGGGTTTTTATAAAGCACCTCAATGGCGAACTGGCTTTCTTCTGCCCACTTCACCAGATTTTCAGCGGCGGCAATCTGCGTGAATTTTGATTGCATGGCCTCTATAGTGCCTTCAATTTGCAGGGGCTGGCGTGCGGTGTTGTTTTGATAATTACCCATAATCACATCCCCTCCAGCCAGTTTTTGTTGTACTCATCCGCCAGTGCTTTTTCTGCTGCCCGGGCTTCTTCCAGCTTTTCCTGATAGTGATAGAACTCTATGGTCGCCTGATCGACTTTTTCACAAGCATTGCTGACTTTATCCATCAGGGTTTTAACGTTGTGTCTGGCACTGTCCAGACGACTTTTCAGGATGATGTCTGATGCGTTCATTGTTGCGGCTCCAGCTTTTCCCTGACGATCAGGTCAATGGCCTTATTCAGGGTCAGGTCTGGGTCGTCCCACAGAAGGCGCAAGGTGTTCAGAACGTCGTCATTGACTTGCAGGTGGTGGAAACGTGGGGCGATATGTACGCGGGAGGTATCCAGAGTTTTCTTGCCGTTGTCGTAAACCTCTTCACTCAGGCTTTCAATCTGAAGCTCTCTGATTTCACGCAAGCCCTCATCGTGGGCGTGCTGGTCTATTTGTGCCGAAACGTGGCAGTAGGGGGTTCCGTTCATTGTTTTTGTTCCTATTTTGTCTTTTTGTTTGCTCTGATCTATAAGTTAGTCCTATTTGTTTATTGTGTCAACACAAAAGGTTTATAAAAGGTGTATTTATGTGTATTGGTAAAATGTAGCTAAATCAATGGAAGTACAAAAGTATCAACTCCCGGTTGAAAGCATGATTATTGAAGGTATTTGTTTAGGTGCTTGTAGGCCGAACTGCATAATCGGCTAAATATGACGGGCTTGAATGGAGACTCTTTTCGTAAGAGTTATTTCGGCGGAGTTGCTCTGTTAGTTTTAGCTTGGTCAGGTATATCAAGTTCAGACATTACCTGTTCATATAATGCTTGATCTCTAATGTCGCGATGCGTGGTTTCTAATTCGAGCAGATATTCTAACGGGACTGGCAGCTGAGTACTAAGACCTCTCCCATCACTAAAAGGTATCGGCATAAGGAAGAGATCCTCATCTTTATTTACCGTTATGACCCATATTCGGCCAGTTTTGGTATCTAGCATGTATTGATCTCTTCGCATTTCAGATATTTGCGAAAACACATAACGTCCATTTTTACTGCTTGCTATCTCGTTATATATCTCAGACTCCTGTTCGTCGGAGGCAATAGAGGTCATTGCTAGTGTAGACAGCATGAGAAGTAGGGAGGTTTTTATCATTTTTATTTCTCCTGTGTTGTTAAATTAGGTCAAAGCGATTCACCCACGGTTCAAGGCTTTTACCACTTGCAGTTCCATCCTTAGTGTTGATGTCAATACGCGGCTTTTCTTTGCTGCGTAGCACCTGATATTCCTCTCTGGGTATAAAGGCAAAATCAAGACAATAGTCGCCTATCAGGGCAATAGCCAGAAAGTCTGGCTGCATTGGGGTTATTGGTGGACAGAGCCAGCCAGTAAAGCCCGGCATAGGAATGAACAGGCTGATTGTAACCAGTGATTTAGAGGGGGTGGCTACACGAAATTCCGAGTTTCCAGAATCTAATAACTGAAGGCCGTTCTCTAATAACCGGGATTCAAGCTCATCTTCAATTTGACGGGTTACATGCTTTCTGCCTTTTAGCCAGTCACGTTGCGCTTGTGTATAGGTTGCCGCCAAACGTTCAGCTTGCCTGTAAGAGTCAAGAACAGTACTGAATGCAGTAAAGCTTTCATCTTGGTTCTGCTTTTGATCCAGCCATTGCTCAGGAAGGCCAAAAGACTCCTCTATCTGCCTGGCAATTTTATGTCCGATGTTTTTCGGATTTTTCTCTTTAAGCAGTTCATTAATCTGCTGGGGCGACTTACCAAGGGTTCGAGCGAACTTAGCCTTGGTAATGCCTTTCTCTTTGATTAACTGGAGGGCGTTAGTACGCCTTATCTGTCTGATGTCCATCCGCTTATTTTATAGCAGGCATTTTGCAGAGGTAGACGAAAAAAGATTGATAGAGCTTGCTAATATACACCAAATATCTTTATTATTGCTTTAGGAAATAAACAGGGAGACGATAATGAACTTTAAGAAGTTCTGGAAGGAGCTAACAGAGCAGGAAAGGGATGACTTTTGTAGAAGAGTCGGGTGCAGCAAGGATGTAGTTCGCAATGTGTACCTGTCGCCAAACCCTTTGCGCAGGAACCACCCATCAAAAATGCGACTCGCAAGAATGGTGGTGTTTAGCAATAACAAATTAAAGGTAGGTTCGCTGTTGAAGTATTTCAGCGGTGAAGGTGTAGAGCAGTTGATAGGAGAAGTACAGAAAGTAAAAGACCCCGTTTCCGGGGCCTGAGCAAACGTCCAATGTGAAATAGGAAAACACAATGAACAATAACAGTATCGTCAAGGCTGACAAAAAAAACAACCCCCAACGTCCTTACCAGTCACTGGGACAGTGTATCAGGACACTGCGGGAAGGCGAGGGGCTGAGCATTACCGATGCCGCTGACCGTATTGGTTGCGGTGAATCCACCTTGCAGGAATGGGAAGCCGGGCTGACCCTTCCGAAAGATTCCAACGTCCGCAAGCTGGCGCAAATCTTCGATACCACTCCCGCTAACCTGCTGCTGGGCATGTCCCTTTTGCAGAAGCCTGAGCTGGTGACGGAAGAGAACGCCGAAGAGAAAGCCGTTACCCGCGACCTGTGGACTGAGATTCAGGTATCCGGTCTTCCGGTATCGGACGAAAAGCCTCCCCACTGGCTGGCACCTGACTCTGAGCAGGAAATCGAGCAGGCCAGAGGCACCAGCTTTACCGGCAGCACGTCAGCGTCGTTTGGCATTAGTCGTGTAACGGGCAAAGGCGTTACTGCGGTGCGGATCGTCAAGCTGGCAAAGCTGATTGAACTGGATGACCTTGAAATCGCTGAGCTGTTGCTTGGCCTTGGGGTTCCCACTGAAACGATCAGGGATGTGCTGGGGGGCTGGGCATGAGCAGGATTCGCACTGTGAAGCCTGACCTGTTCAAGCATGACGAACTTTTTGAGGCTGAGCATGAAACCGGCTTGCCTTTAAGGATTGCTTTTGTAGGTCTCTTCACTGTTTGTGATCGGGAGGGTCGGTTCGCCTGGCGTCCTCGTCGCCTGAAGATCGAGATACTTCCTTATGATGATATCGACTTTACACGCGTACTTGACGCGTTAAAGACGCGTGGCTTTCTCGTCCATTACGAAAATTCAGGCGTTGAATACGGGTGTATTCCGAGCTTTACCAGTCATCAAATGATCAATAACAAGGAGCAAGCCTCAAGCATTCCATCAGTTGAGAGTGGTGATTCAAGACTGATTAAGTCTGAAACCCTTGTAAACACTCAGTCTGAACCAGAAAAAGAGACTGATATTTCACGCGTGGCTGACGCGATAGTTACGCGTGAAGGTAATTCTCAAGGGGAAGGGAAAGGAAGGGAAGGGAAAGGAAAGGAAGGAGTTGCGTCTTACGACGCTTGTCCAGCGGTCGCTGAACCGATGCCGACCGATTCACTCCCTGATCAACCGGCAAAGCCAAACCGTTCCGGTGAAATCTCAACCGTGTTCGAACACTGGCAAACCGTGTTCAACCACCCGCAGGCCAAGCTGGACGACAAGCGCAAGCGGTACATTCGTCAGGCACTGAAGTCTGGCTACACGGTGATTCAACTCAAGCAGGCCATCGACGGCTGTAGCCGTACACCTCACAACATCGGGCAGAACGACCGGGGGCAGGTGTACGACGGGATTCATGTGATCTTTCGGGATGCTGACCAGATCGACCGGTTTATCCGCAATGCTGACCAACCCGCTGTAGCGCAAATGAGCAAGGCCGGTCGTGTGACCCAGGCATCGGCTAAGGCGGTGATGGCGGAAATGTTCGGGGAGGGTACTCATGGACGTTAAAAACCCCCAGCAGGTGGAAGAGTTCACCAGCCTGATGACCGGCATCGCTGAGTACTACGGGAACGAGCTGTCACCGTCAGGCATCAAGGTTTACATGCTCGGCCTGCAACGTTTCGAGCTGCCTGACCTCAAACGAGCTTGCAGCCTGCACATGCAGAGCCCGGACAAGGGGCAGTTCATGCCGAAAGTGGCTGACCTGATTCGCATCATCGAGGGCGATACCGGCAGCCAGGCAGGTCAGGCATGGGTGAAGGCTGACAAGGCGCTACGGATTCAGGGGCCGTACCGTGACGTGTGTTTTGATGACCCGATCATCCATCGGGTGATTGACGACATGGGCGGCTGGATTCACTTCTGCACCCGCGCTGATGAAAACGAATACCCCTTCCAGCAGAAGGAGTTTGAACGACGCTATCAGGGCTATGCAGTCAGACCTTTGCAGGATTATCCAAAGCTGCTGGTTGGCATGGCAACTCACCAAAACGGAGTCAAGGGGCATAGTCGCAGAGAGTTGCCTGCACTGATCGGTGATGTCGATGCCGCTATGCGGGTTTATCAGGGTGGCGTTAATCCTGCCCAGCAGATCAATGACAAGCGCACCAGTGTTGCAAAGTTTATTGCCAGCATGGAGTCAAAGACCGGCAAGTCACTGGCTATTGAAAACCAGTCCCGGGGGAAGGAATCCGACCATGAACAGGACGCTTAAAACTTTCACCGAACAGGATGAACACGGCAACACTCTGCTGGACGATCTGGCAGGCGGTGCGATGTTTGCCGGATTTGTCGTGTACCTGCTGTGGCTTCTTGGCAGTACGGAGCCTTACCACAACACGGAAGCGGCAACCGCTTTCACCACTGAGCTGTCCATCAAGCCATCAGACGAAAAGGGAATCGAGCCATGAGCAACCAAAGCGTTCAGCAGATTGAAGGTCTGGAAACCGGCGAGCGGTATGCCGTGAAGAAAAACCTGCAAGGTTACAAAAAAACTGTGGCTGGCGGTGATTGAACAGGCAGTGAAGGACGTGGTGAAGATGAACGACCCGGCAGTGCGTGTCAGTTCTCCGGAGTACCGCTACCTGACTGAGAACAGCAAGGGCTTCCAGCTGGCGTGTGCAGGTGCCGGGCTTGATCCGTTTGCCACGTCCAGCCTGATGAAAACCCACCTGACCAGTCAGAAGAACTTTCTGGCGTTCAAGGCCAGGTATCGCAGCAAGCACCAGACGGAAGCGGCTTAAAGGGGAGTTGGTATGCCTGAACTGACATTGATTAAACGACTGGACGGTTCTTTTGTCCCGGCTACCCATCAGGATGCGCAGCACTGCGAAAAGATCAAGGTTGGCGCGGGCATACGGGCTGAGTGGAAGCAGAAGCGGAACATCAGGTTTCACAGGAAGTATTTCGCTTTGCTGAACATTGGTTTCGATGCGTTTGATCCGGGTATTCAGGAGTACAAAGGGTTCCCGGTGCAAAAGAGCTTTGAGCGTTACCGCAAGGACGTGATCTGTGCAGCGGGGTTTTATGACGTGATTGCCAATCTGAATGGTGACGTACGACGGGAAGCCCACAGTATCTCATTCGGGCGCATGAGCCCTGAGCAGTTTGAGGAGTTGTACAGCAAAAGCATCGACGTGACATTACAGCGTGTGCTGACCAACTACACACACAGCGACCTGGACCAACAGGTTAACCGGATTTTGGGAATGTGCTGATGAGCAGGAAGCAGAAGACCCGGGCAGAAAAAAAACACTTGTCCGATGTGGCGGCGCTGGGCTGTATTGCTTGCCGTCGTATGGGCTACGGAGAGACCCCGGCAGAGGTTCACCACATAACCAGTGGTTACGGCATGGGTGAAATGCGGGATGACCTGAAGGTGATCCCCTTATGCCCTGAACATCATCGCACCGGTAAAGACGCCATTCACGTGAGCCCGGCACTGTTTGAGCGTCGGTTCGGGCATGAACTTGAATTGCTGGAGCAGACTTGTTCAGACCTTGGTATCTATCGGGCGTCGTTTGTGGGAGGAAGAGTATGAGCAACAGTTTCACAATGACGGTTAGTCAGAGTACGACTAACCCCGGTGATTATTTCATCAGCATGGGAGAAGGCGAGGACGAGAAGCTGAGTCAGCATCTGGTCCATCTGCGGTTCACTGATTTGCCAATGCTGGATGAGGACTTTCTCGACGAGGTGGTGTGTGATATTGCCGAGAAGCTGGCAGAGCGAAACATTGAGTTTCGCACCTGCGGCAGTGCCAGTGCAGAGCCGGATCGTAAGGCAAAGAAGCTGACCGAGCGGATTATGAAAGGTCTTGGCATGAAGCCAGTAAAAGAAAAAAAGAGGTGGCTATGAGCATCAATAGCCGCAACAAGGGCGCAGCCGGAGAGCGTGAGTTTTGCCGGGAGTTGGAGGTTCTGACGGGTATCAGGTTGATTCGCAACCTGGAGCAGTCCCGCAGTGGTGGGTACGACCTGATTCCTGAGGACAAGGCAGTGCAGGATAGCTGGCCCTGGGCATTGGAGATCAAGCGTTACGCCAGTGTTTCAGATGCAAAGGTGCAGGGCTGGCTGAATCAGGCGGTTGAGCAGGCAGAGTCAGCCGGTAAGCAGCCCGTACTGGCTTACCGGGCGGATCGTCAGGACTGGAACATCGTACTGCCCGTGGGGCAGTGGGACATTTTACCGGAGTCAAAGGGTACAGAGGGATACCAGTGGGCAACGGTGGATATAGGGCTGGCAGCTGTGATTCTTGCCGGGCATTTTGAGCTGAAACTGAAGGAGAGTTGATTCGTGTTCACGAAACGAAAAAACAGATCAGTCAAAGAAGTTTACGAAAGTGTGGTTTCTGAGCTGAAAGAGATCGAGAAAGAGCAGCAGGAAGAAATCAACAAATGTAACGGTGTCATCCAGACTGCACAAAAACGGCTTGGGCTGGCAGATGATGAAATCAGTAAAGCCCGTCTGGGCATAAAGGGCTTTGCTGAAATGTTTGGCCTTAAAGCCCAAGAGCAGTGAAGCAAACTACCCAAATTGAAGAGCGAAAATAATGTCTGACCAAAAAATAGAAGAGATGATTCAGAAAAAAAATCTCAATGCGCCTCGCATTACTCCTGAGCATATTGAAAGCACCATTATTAAGGCGGATTACCACGTATTTCCCGGTACCCAGCTGACAATATGCTGCCTGACTTTGAAAAATGGTTTCACGGTGACTGGTGAAAGTGCCTGCGCCAGCCCGGAAAACTTTGATGAAGATATCGGGAAGGAAATTGCTTACGGCAACGCCTTTGAGAAAGTGTGGTCTCTGGAGGGCTATCTGCTAAAGGAGCATCTGCATGAGCAAATTGCAGATGAGCAATATTTCGTTGAGTACATCGCCAAAGTAGCTCATGAAGTCAATGCTGCGTACTGCAAGGCTCTGGGTGATGACTCTCAGACCTCGTGGGATGATGCACCTGAATGGCAAAAGCAAAGTGCAGTCACAGGCGTAAGATTTCATCTGGAAAATCCGGACGCCTCAGCTTCTGCATCCCATGAAAGCTGGCTTGCAGAAAAGCAGGCTGATGGCTGGGTGTATGGAGAAGTCAAAGACCCCGCTAAGAAAGAGCACCCCTGCGTGGTTCCTTTCAGCAAGCTACCTGTTGAGCAGCAAGCCAAGGACTTTCTGTTCAGACAGGTCGTACACAGCCTGAAATAAAAAAACTGCGCCGCCTGTAAGGGGCGTTTAAATCAAGGCGACTTCGGTCGCCTGTTTGCAGGAGGCATCATGGTTACGGAACGGCAACAGCAGGCAGTAGAGGCTTATAACGATCATTCCCTGACAACCCAGGAAGCGGCAGACCTGATTAATATGAATCACCGCAACTTTCTGCGCATGATCAAAAAGGTGCGGGACAGTGGCGAGGTGATGCTGAAAGACCGGAAGAACATCCGGCAGATGTCTGTTTGCGTGAATAACGATAACCCTGCCGCAGAGCCTGAAATTGTTGAGCCTGCATGGGACGTAGAGCATGTTTCACAACGTACCGGAAAGATTCAGCATCACCTGAACCAGACCCGATCAGGCCGTTATGTGATTACCGCCGCACAGAACGCTACGCCGGTTCACAAGGATTTCTGGATTGCCCTGCAACACTACTGCAAGGCCAATAATGCCGAACTGCTGGTGATCCCTTACCGCTACAAGAACGTCACCAATATTCACACCACGAAAGACCGGGGGCAGGAGTGGTGGTCAGCGGAAGTACTGCCGTTTATCTGTGACCAGCGTATTCAGATTAATGACAACCTTGTGGTGTTCGGGGATATTTCCATTCAGCCGACGGCGGTGAACCCTCTGTCTGGCTTTGAGAGCATCAGTCAGGACAAGTCGGCGATATTCGGGCATAGCAAACGGCAGCTGACCACGATCCCGACCCCCCAAAGCCGGTTGCCAAAGATTTTGACAACATCAGGCGTCTGCACAATCAAGAACTATGTGCCAGCCAAGGCAGGCAAGAAAGCGGAGTTTCATCATTGCCTGGGCGCAGCCGTAGTGGAGGTGTGTGGCGATCATGTTTACCACATGCGACAAATTAACGCCTGTAGTGACGGTTCGTTCATTGACTTAAACAAGGAGTATACGGTTTCAGGCGTTCAGGCCGCCGGACGACCACTGGCTATTGAACTGGGTGACAGTCATGCGTTTATGGAAGACCGACGGGTATCCATTGCCACCTTTGAGTCGGACGACAGTATTTGTGCTGTGCTTAATCCTGAAAGGGTTGTTGTTAATGATGTGCTGGATTTTCATAGCCGCAATCATCATCACAAGAACGATCCGCTTTATAACTACTGGAAGCATCACAGCCATACGGACTGTGTTGAAAGTGAGATCAAACTGACCTGTCATTACATCGACCGTATTCGCTGGCCTGTCATTATCAAACGCAGTAATCACGATGAAGCTATGGAACGCTGGCTGAAAGAAGCTGACCCGAAACACGACCCCCGCAATGCCCGGCTTTATCACGCCACAATGGCACAGATTCTCACCATTCATGATGAGCGCATGGCAGCCGGTCTGGTTTATGAAAGCGTTGATCCTTTTGAACTGGTAGCCCGGCAACATCTGGAGCATTCAGACGTTCGGTTTTTGCGTCGGGATGAAAGCTGTGTGATTGGGGGTGTAGAGGTCAGCTATCACGGCGATCAGGGACCGAACGGTGTAAGGGGTTCCAGAAAGGCATTTACCCGCATCGGGGTAAAAGTCACCATTGGTCACAGTCATTCACCCGGTATTGAGGAGGGGGTTTACCAGGTAGGCGTATCGGCAAAGATGGACATGGGTTACAACAAAGGCCCCGGTAGCTGGCTGCATACTCACTGTGTCACGTATGCCAATGGCAAGCGCACGCTGATTAATGTGATTGACGGGCAATGGAGGGCAACCGAATGAGCATGTACCCAAGTGTCGGCGGGGCGCTGATTAACGCATTCAACCCCGGTCTGTTTGACAGCTATAAAAGCGCGGGCTGGCAAAGACTGGCCTCTGCTTTGGCGGATAAGTATCCGGAGCTGGACTTACCGGTCTCGGAAGTTCCCAGCTTCGACAATGACCGGCTCAGGCGTGTGGACTGGGCAACACAGGCAGGCATGACGGCGGGCGTACTCAGGCACCAGTTGCGCCACGTTGACTATCATCTGCTGAAGATGCGCTACACCCACGACGGCAACCAGATTGTGACGGGCAACCACCGGCTGATGTTGAGCATGACCGACAACCTTCGGGCTGCACTGGTAGAGGGTTGGCCTGTGCTGCGGCATGAGTTGATCCGACAGCGGATGATTCGTGCCAGTGTGCTGAACAATGAAACCCGGTTGCAGTATATGGCATTGAGGGCTTTAAGGCCGGATGTGGTGGAGAAGGTGTTTCAGGCTCAGGGGAGTGAGCAGCAGGCGACGGTGAATAATCAGCAGTTAGAGGTTAAAAAAGCGGTTGTTGAGTTGATTACCAGGGCAATGATTCGGGCTGAGTCAGTGCTTGAATCGAATGAGCTGGTGAAAACTGAGGCTTTTTAAAATTAATAGTTACAAAAAGTAGGTATTTATATATCGTTATAATCTAGCAAGTACCCCGTTTACCTATAATAATTATAGGTGTAGCATTGAGAACCTGATTATGACAAACCGCACCAGTAAGGTTGTCACCTTGCCTTTCATAAAAGCAGGTGAAGTAAGGCAAGAGATTGCCAGAATTGCAAAAGATGAATCTCATAATCTGGACTTTCTTGATCATGCCCTGTTGCGTATGCAGGAAAGGGAAGTCACTACCCGGCAAATTTTGAATGTACTCAAGAATGGTGAACAGATTGGCGATGTAACCTGGTGTACCGATCAGGAGAAAGGCTGGAGGTGCAGGTTATCTCGTGTAACAGCCGGAGTGAAAATTACTGTAGTAGCAAAGGTTGTGCAAAGAGAAAACACGACTTGCTTGGTGATCACCACATGGGAGGGTTGATTATGTACCATTATACCGCTTGTGGGCTGGATAATATTTACCTGAAGAACGGCTATCAAAAGAACAGCTCGCCTTCCGGTGAAGGTATTTCGATCCATGACATGGACGGCCTGCACATGGCTATCGCTAAAGGGCTGGTCAACATGGAAGCTCCGCTGCAAGCTAAAGAGTTTCGCTTCCTGAGGATAGAGCTGGACTTGTCCCAGAAGGCTTTGGGTAATTTGTTGGATAAGTCCGACCAGATTATTGCTATGTGGGAAAAAGGAACTCAAGCAATCCCCGTGCTGGCGGACAAGGCTATCAGGGATTTATATATGGAATCCATCGGTGAAGGTGCTGTTGCAGGTATTCTTAATAAACTGGCAGAACTGGACAGGCAGTATCATGAACTGGTGCTGAACCTTGTGGAAACCGGTGAAGGCTGGGATGTGGAGATTCAGGCAGCATGAAACCAGACAAGAAAAAAAACAGCAAGAAGCAGGCTTTGAAAATGACCGAGAAAGACCTGAAATGTTTGCTTATGCTGTCAAAAAAAGAGCTCAGTGACTCACGCAAGAAAAACTATCGCCCTGAGTTCAGTTAACGGTTTGCAACTTCAGTGATCCAGTGATAACTTTATAGTCAGAGTTGAAGTATTTGCGCCCTGATTGTTTTGCAGTCGGGGCGTTTTCGTTTCTGGAGTTCGGCAAGGCTCGACCTGTAAGCCCTGGCTACTTGAGCCGATCAAGTGGATTCCAGTACAGAGTTCCCGCTCTGCTTCGGCATCGGGCTTCAAGACTGCGTTCAGGTCCGTCCGGCGCAGCACCAATAACACGGCTCCCGCCTCTGCTGTTGCACGCGGGAGTTCTTACAATACGACTCCCGTCAGGCGTTTGCTTGCTCGGGAGTTTTTTTATTCCGGATCATCATGCTTATCACATTGGAACGTGCCTATCTGCCCCACTGCACGATAGGGCAGCTGCATGTACCCGGCTTTCATACATTCGCCACCATTGAGCGTCCGTGGCTAGGCAATAAACCCTTTGAAAGCTGTATTCCTGAAGGCGTTTATGACTGCAAGCCATTCAACGGCAACCGGTTCAAAGACGTTTGGGAATTGCAGGACGTACCAGAGCGTTCTTACATACTGATCCATCAGGGCAACTGGGCAAGGAATGTCCAGGGCTGTATTGCGGTGGGTAAAGTATTGTCCAGCCAGGAATACATGGTGATCAATTCAGAAAATGCCATCAACGAACTCCGGGCTTTCCTGCCGGATGAGTTCCAGATTCGCATCACAGTCAAACAGCCGGAGTACCCATGATGAGCTTTATTGGCAGACTGTTTGGCAGCGATAAGGCGATCAGTACAACGGCAGACGGTATTTACAAAGGTATTGATGCAGCATTTTTCACCAATGAAGAAAAGTCCCAACATTTTCTAAAGCTGCTGAAAGCGTATGAACCTTTCAAGCTGGCTCAAAGATTACTGGCCCTTATTGTCGGTATTCCTTATGTACTGATCTGGATGACCTGCGCAGTGATGCTGGTTATCTCTGCTTTCATGGAGCCTTGTGGAATTGAAGCAGTTTGCAGTAGCAACAATGTTCTCGAAGCTGCCAAAACCCTAGCCGACTGGAATAACGAAACGCTTGGCTTTCCCTTTTCTCTGATTTTAGGGTTCTACTTCGGCGGTGGAGCAGTTGAGGGTGTAGTCAGGGCAAGGAGTAGCAAGTGATGGAGCACTGGCATCTTGACCGCAAATTGAACATTACCCACCTTATCAGCACCGTAATGATTATTGCCTCCCTTTTCCTCTGGGGTGGAGGCATCGAACGGCGCATCGACGGCAATGCAAAAGATATCGCCCATCTGAAAGAAGTACAGGAACGGGATCGCCAGCAAGACAAGGAAGCCAGGGAAGAGTTCAAGAGTCAGCTTAAAAGTATTGAGACTAAATTGGATCGGTTAATAGAGCGTCTGTGATGAGTTTGAACGACAGACAACAGCGTTTCGTTGATGAGTACTTAGCCAATGGCGGCAATGCGACTCAGGCGGCAATATCAGCCGGTTACAGTGCAAAAACGGCTGAAGCTACAGCAAGCAGGCTGTTGAGAAATGTTAAGGTCGCTGATTCTGTCGCCAGAGGTCAGAAAAAAATCAAAAAAGACCTGGGCATTACCGCTGAATGGAAACGGGATCAGCTGAAAAAAATCATTGAAGCCTGTTCGAATACTGTCGAGGCGCAAAAAGGCAAAGGCGACGATGCCACAATGGTTAAAACAATGGTGGATGCCAAGGCGGCTATCTCTGCCATTGCGGAACTGAACAAGATGGACGGTGATCTGGCGGCCATCAAGACTGAAAACAAGAACACTAATACCCACACATTCGATGACCTGAGTGAGCAGGAAATAGATGAGCGCATCGCTGAGCTTACCGGAAAAGCGTGAGCTGCTTGAGCTGCTGGAAGAGCAGGCGAGGCGTGAGAAGTACAATCAGATCAACCGGTATTTTCCTGAGTCGGGACCACTGCGCAGAGAGCTCTATAAAAAACATATGGAGTTCTTTAAAGCCGGAGCCATTCATAAAGAGCGTTTGTTCATGGCGGGTAACCGGGTAGGTAAGTCAGAATCCGGTGGCGGCTATGAAGTCACCCAGCACCTGACTTGCGACTATCCGGACTGGTGGGAAGGCAGACGGTTTGACAAGCCAGTGCAGTTTCTGGCCGCTGGTGACACATCACAAACCACCAGAGACATCATTCAGAAAAAGCTGCTTGGCGGACTCTGGGATACTGACGAATGGGGAACCGGCTTGATACCCCGTGACCGGCTGGATCAGAAGCCAGTCACCAAGGCGGGAACGCCCGGTGCTTATGAGGAAGTGCAGGTTAAAAGTGAAGCCGGGGGTTATTCGTCGTTGAAGCTGCGTTCTTACGATCAGGGTCGTCGAATCTTTCAGGGCTTTGAACTGGACGGTGCCTGGCTGGATGAAGAAGTTCCCCACGATGTGTACTCCGAAGCACTGACCCGAACCATGACTACAGACGGTATTGTGATTATGACGTTTACCCCGTTGAGTGGTCTGACCCAGTTGGTGAAATCCTTCATGCAGAGCAAGAAAGAGCAGGAGTCTATTGTTCCATGAAGGGTGTCCTATGAGTCGCTATGTGGTTCAGGCAGGCTGGGACGATGTGCCACACCTGAACGAACAGGCTAAGGCTGATCTGGAAGCGTCTTACCTTCCCCATGAACGGGATGCCCGAAGAAAAGGTATTCCCGGGCTGGGTGAAGGGGCGATTTATCCGGTACCTGAAAAGGAAGTGGTCTGTAAGCCCTTCCCAGTACCTGAACATTTCGCCAGAGCCTACGGCTTTGACGTGGGCTGGAAGAAAACAGCGGGTATCTGGGGCGCATGGGATCGGGATAACGACATCATTTATTGTTACTCCGAGCATTACCGGGGGCAGGCCGAGCCATCGGTTCACGCTTCAGCGGTAAAAGCCAGGGGCGAATGGATACCGGGCATTATTGACACGGCAGCCAGAGGCAGAAGCCAGACCGACGGCAGGCGACTCTGGGACTTGTACATTCAGCAGGGATTGCAGCTTTATAAAGCCAACAAAGCGGTAGAAGCCGGAATACTGGAAGTCTACCAGCGTCTTTCAACGGGCAGGCTGAAGTTCTTCAGCACCCTGCAATACACCATTGCGGAATACCTGCTTTACCATCGCAACGAGAAAGGTTTGATTGTCAAGGAAGACGATCACTTGATGGATGCCCTGCGTTATCTCTGCATGGGTATCAAGCAGGCTATTACCAAACCGGTTCAGCAACACCGAATCAGAACAGGCATTGCCGACAGCACAGCGGGCTACTGATGGAACAGACATTAACGGAAAAGCAGATTGAGCAGCTGGATCATCTGGGGCAGGAGCTGCAAAAACTCTGTGAGGATAACGCCTCCAAACGCAGCAGCATTGAACAACGCTGGCTGAAAGACTCCCGACAGAAGCACGGCGATTATGAGCCTGACTTGAAAACAAAACTGGATCAGGCTGGCGGTTCCAAGCTGTTCCGCAATGAGACAAGACCAAAGTGTCGTGTAGCAAAAGCCCAGTTAGCCCGGATGCTGTTTCCGACTGATGACCGAAATTACGGCATTGAGCCAACGCCTGTTCCGCAGACCATTAGCGACCTACAGGCAGTTCAGCAGGAAGCCTTGCAACAGGCCATGGATGAAGCCAAGGAAGCTGCCAAAGGCATGAACCGGCAGATTGAGGACGACCTGACTGAGGCTGAATACTATGCCAAAGGGCGTAGGGTGGTCAGTGATGCTGTTGATCTGGGTACCGGAATTCTGAAAGGTCCGGTCGTGGTGAACCGTACCCGCAAGGCATGGGTGACCAATGAAGACGGTATTCATGCTCTTCAGGTGGTGACAGAACCAAGAGCCGGTATCGAGCGGGTCAGCCCCTGGGACTATTACCCAGACATGTCCGCCACCTGCAAGGAAGATGTTGAGTTCGAGTTTGAACGCCATCGCTGGACAAAAAGACGACTGAGGGAGTTTGCCAAGCTGAATGGCGTGATCCAGTCGTCTGTTAAAGAGTTGCTGGAGCAGGAAGCCAGAAGCACCCATTCGGTTCAGGATCATACGGCAGAACTGCGGGAAATTACCGGCGTGGATTCTGTGAAGAGTTCCAGCCTGTATGAAGTCTGGGAGTATCACGGTCCCATTAAAAAAGCCGATCTGGAAGTGTGCGGTTGTGCCTTTGACGAGGGTGATGAGCGGGACTCACTGACTGAGATTCAGGGCATTGTCTGGTTTGCAGGCGGCAAGGTATTAAAAGCTGTGCTGCATCCGCAGGACACGGAAGACAGCCCTTACTCTGTCTTCAACTGGGAAAGGGATGACAGCTGTATTTTTGGCTTTGGCGTGCCGTACCAGATACGTCACCCGCAAACCGGGGTTAATGCCGCATGGCGAATGCTGTTTGATAACGCCGGTCTGTCGGCGGGTCCCCAGATTGTTATTGATGAGGATGCCATTGATCCGGTAGACGGTGACTGGCGACTGGCTCCCCGCAAGGTCTGGAAGAAGAAAAAGAATATTGCCATAGACGGCAACTTCAGACCGTTTGAAGTGTTCAATATTGACTGTAATCAGTCGCAGATAGCCGCAGTACTGGAACTGGCCAGTCAGGCAGCGGACGAAGAAGGGAATATTCCGCTAATCGCCCAGGGCGAGCAAGACCAGAGCATGACCAAGACCCACGGCGGCATGGCATTACTGGCTAATGCAGCAATGACAGTCTTTCAGGACCCGGTTAAGAACTTTGACGACTGCGTGATTATTCCCACTATCAAGCGGTTCTACGACTTTCACATGCAGTATCACTCCAGACCGGACATCAAAGGCGACTTTCAGGTAAAGGCTAGAGGTTCCAGTGTGCTGTTGTTGAAGGAAGTGCAGTCCCAGGCATTGATGAGCTACCTGCAACTGGCGGGCAATGATCCTGAGTTCAGAAAGCGTACCGACTACAGCAAGCTGGTACCTGAAGTAGTGAAGTCTATGCAGGTCACGGCGTCCGATATCCTGATCGACGAAGAGAAGGTTCAGGAGAACGAACAGAACGCCGGGCAAGACCCTGCCCTGATGGCTGCCCAGATGGATATGCAGATGAAGCAGCAGGATCAGCAGTTCAGGCAGCAGCTGGAAGTGCAGAAGCTGGAGCAGGCTAAAGAGCTGGAAATGTACCGCATCGCCGCCAGTAACGATATGAAGCTGGCAGAGCTGGAGCAAAAGCTGGGCATTGAGCAGACAAGGGTTCAGGCGCAACGGGATATTGCCGCACTGAATGGCACCCTAAAGCAGAACGAAATGAATTTGAAGTCAGAAACAGGCAGTGGCATCTGATGATTAACAAGCACTCCGCTGACTGGAAAGCCGTCGAACACTGGGCGCAGGAAAAAAGGAACCAGGCTGTTGCCCGTTTGATTGCGGACAACCAGAGCGACAAGCAGCGTGGAATCATTGCTGCACTGGATGAGTTGATGAAACTGGCAGAGCCGGACGTCAGGCGCAACCTGACCGGCACTGTTCAGTACTGAGCAATTGGCCGCTTTAACAGCCGCTAACCGAGGAAAAGGGAATGAGTGAGGAACAGACTGTTACCGATCAGGACAATCAGGAATTCAGTTCTGCCTTTGATGCGTTTGCTGAAGGCCGTCAACCTGAAGAAGCCAACGTTTCAGAAGAGGCTAGCGCTTCAGAAGAAGCTACCGGCGATCAGGACACCGCTGAAGTAGACGAACAGGAACAGCAGGCTGGAGCGGGAGATCACACTGATGACCAGGTATCGGAGCAGGAAGCCGACAGGGAAGAGGCAGAGTCAGAAGCTGAAGCCGGACAAGAAGCAGCAGACGACACCGAAGCAGTAACAGACGACTGGGAGCAGAAATACAAGTCGGTCAACGGTCGGGTTCATGCCTACCAGCGTCAGGCTGAGGACTCCAAGCGACAGCTGTCCTCCGCTCAGGAAGAGATTGCCGGTCTGCGTCGGCAGCTGGAAGCAGCGAATACGCAGAAACCCGACGGAAAACGTCAGCCGCAGCACAATGCCGCTGACACTTCTGTCACGGATGTTAATGGACTGGATTTGGAAGAGGTGAAGGACTATTCGCCGGAAGCTCATTCCGCACTGGTTCAGCAACAGTCCACCATTAACCAGTTGCAGGAAGAGCTGAACGCTCTGAAGCAGCAGTCACACACCACAGAACAGGCGCAACAACAGCGAGTCACCGACGATCACATAGCCGCAATCAACGCCGCTCATCCTGATGTCAGTGAGGTAGTGAATGCCCCTGAGTTTGCCAGCTGGATGGACAACCAGCCCAACGCTGTACGCCGGATCAATGAAACAGGCAGCACCGAAGATGTTATCTGGATGCTGGACCAGTTTAAGGCATCCCGCACTGCGGAAGCAGCCAGCAAGAAGGCCAAGGTAATCCAGAACAAACGCAACCAGCGACTGAAAGACGCAGCCACTATCCCGGCAAAAACACAGTCAACCAACCGGGATGATGGGTTAAGCGACTTTGGGTCTGCATTCAATCATTTTGCAGATAAGAAGGATCGAGGATTCTCGTAATGACTACGACCACTTACGGCGATATCAGCCAGCGTACCGCTGCCTACGCCGCCACTGAAATGCTGTCTCATGCGGACTCCATTACTGTACTGAGCAAGTACGGTCTGCATAAGCCAGTGCCTAAGAACAAAGCGCAGAGCGTGAAGTTCCGCCGCGCTATTCCTTTTCCCCTGGCGACTACGCCATTGCAGGAAGGCGTTACCCCTGCCGGTCACAAGATGGCCTACGAAGACGTGCCTGCCACCCTGAAGCAGTACGGTGATTTTGTCACCATTACTGACGTGGTTCAGGACGAAGCGGAAGACCCGGTTCTGCGGGATGCTTCCCAGCTCAACGGTGAGCAGGCAGGCAGTACTCTGGAGGCCATCATCTGGGGTGTTCTGGCAGCAGGAACCAACGTGTTCCGTGCCGGTAGCGTGGCAACCCGTGCCGACATTGACGCCAGTCTGGATCGTGGCTTGCAGCGCAAAGTCACCAAAGGGCTGAAGGCCAACAAGGGCAAGCATATCACCTCTATGGTGGGCGCTTCCGTGAAAATCTCCACCGAGCCGGTGGCTCCTGCGTTTATCGCCCTGGGTCATACCGACTGCGAAAGTGATATTCGTGACATGGACGGCTTTGTGCCGGTGGAGAAGTACGGTTCCATGAAGGCTATGCCTTACGAGATCGGCAAGGTGGAAGACTGCCGTTACATCCTGACTCCTGAGCTGACACCTTTTGCCAGTTCAGGCAAGGGCGGTAAGGATGTTTACCCCATCATCTACCTGGCTAAGGAAGCCTATGGCTGCGTGCCGCTGAAGGGTGAAGAGTCCATCGAGCCCAAGGTGCTGAACCCTAACACCCCCCGGGGTGGTGATCCTCTGGGTCAGCGCGGAACCGTGGGCTGGAAGACTTACTTCACCGCTGTACGCCTGAATGAGCTGTGGATGGCGCGGGTAGAGGTAACGCTGGGGCAGTAATCCCTTTCAGTAACAAGCAGTAAAACGCAAGGCTCCTTACCAGATGGTGGGGAGCCTTTTTTATTTACAGGCATTAATTTATCCAAAGGATAGTGATCGTGAGCGCAAGCGAAGCCACAAAACAGAAAGCTGATGAGCTGGGCATTACTTACCCCAATAACATCGGCGAAGACACCTTGCTGAAAAAGATTGATGAGCACCTGGGTAACTTCAGTGATGCTGATGACTCCGATGAACAGCAGGAAACGCCGAAGACCTCATCGGGCAGTGAGCGACCTGAAAAAGTAACAATCATTCTTCAGGAAGATGAAAACAATCAGCAGCCTGTGCCAGTGGGCTTTAATGGCAAGAACTATGTCATCAAGCGTGGCGTGGAAGTGGAAGTACCTTATGGTGTGTACGCCATTCTGAAAGACGCTACCGAAACCCATTACGACGAAGACGGTAACGCCAGCCAGCGTCAGTCTTACCCCTTTAATGTGGTGATCTGATGCGGGTCCGGGCGATTCTCGACAGTGTTCGCGGCACCTTGCAGGACAACCAACCGCCGAACTTCAATCCGGCAACGGATGTCTGGACAGCATTATGGTCTGACGACAAGCTGCTGGACGGCTACAACCGGGCGAGGCTCTGGCATGTTCAGCAACGTCCTGACACCTATGCGGTTACTGTGTCGTTCAACTGCAAGGCTGAAAGTGAGCAGACGGTTCCGGCTGAAGCCTATCGGCTGCTGGGTGTACTGGAGAATACCGCAACAGGCAGAGTCGTAAACCCTACGACCCGGGAAGACCTGACGGCGATGATCCCCAACTGGTACAACGATAGCGGTTCGGAAGTGGAGCTGTATTTTACCGATGAACGTACGCCCCGTTCGTTCTGGGTCTACCCCAAGCCGCCAGCTAACCATGAAGTCAGGCTACAGGTGTCTCGTATTCCGGCACTGGTGAGCATGAATGAAGTGGACCACAGCAGTAATCCAGCCGAACTGGACTTACCCCTTGTACATCTGCCCAGCATTGAGAACTACATGCTGTTCCATGCCTATATGCAGGATATTGAAACCGAGAGCAACCTGATTCAGGCGCAGAACTATATCAAGCTGGCTGCCAACGATCTGGGCGTGAGCTGGAATATTGATCTGGTGTTCAGTCAACCAGTGAAAGGTGATGCCAATGGCTGAGCTGAAACAGTTTTTCCCATCGGTTCAGCCCTGGGCGAGTGGATGCCCTGACCCTGTGGTGCTGAATGCCATTCGTGAAAGCGTGCGCCTGATCTGCGATGAAGTGCCGGTCTGGCGGGTAGACAATACATTAGCCCTGATTGGAGGAATCACCGACTACGAGATTGAGGTTCCGGCAGGCAGTGAGCTGGTAACGGTTGAGTCCCTGAGGCAGCGAGACAGTAAGGACCTGATGAACCTCTGGCACCTGAAGGGTAATAACCTGGTAATTCCGGTGGATTACACGGGTTCCAAAGTGGTGTTGACCGAACTGGTGTTGATTGTCCGTCCTTCCATGACGGCAACAGAGATTCCCGATGAATGCCTGACCGCTATCTCCCACGTTGCCCCTTATGGCGCTCGCTGGCAGTTGCTGGATATTCCCGGCCAGAAGTGGAGCGACCCCCTGAATGCCGAAAAGAACCGGCAGCTTTTCTATCAGAAACTTTCAGCCCTGCGTGGTGAAGTCATGCACAAGGGCAACCGCCACCGGCTGCAACGAGCCGCCGACCCGTTAGCGTAAAAGGAATTAACCATGTCCAGCCCAGCTAATGCCCCCATCGAAATGATCCGGGGGGACACACTCGCAGTCCCTATTACTTTCAAAGACCCTGCCAATAATGACAATGCCGTCCCCGTCAACGGCTACACATTAACGTTCACGGTGAAGGTCAGTCGCTACATGCCGGACGATGAGGCATCAATCCAGAAGAACATTGTCCTGCCGTCGTCAGCCAGCAATGGCGAGTACACCCTGATTATTGATCCGGCAGATACCAATGACCTTGAGCCTATGTCGTATGACTATGACATCCAGATCAAGTCACCGGACGGTAAAACTGTGGTGACGGTGGTGCAGGCAAAACTCAAGTTACTCATGGGAACCACCCACTCGTAGGAGCTAAGGAATGGCTATAGTAGCGGAAGTGGGTAAAGTCTATCGCCCACTGGATGTTAAAATTGACGGGCTGGCACTGGCGGAGAACGCCCGTCAGGATATTACGACCCGACACGGCGACATTAAAACCAAACACAGTGATGTGGTTGGTAAACATGCGGCTGTTCAGACGTGGCACAGTAATGTAGCACAATGGCAGCAGGACACGGCAACCTATCGTGATCAGGCGAACACTTATCAGCAGCAGGCTAACGTTGCCCGTACTGCGGCAGAATCTGCTCAGGCTTCTGCGGAAGTTGCCAAGAATAACACTATCCTTGCCAAAGATGCGGCAGTGGCGGCTAATAATTCAGCCCAATCTGCAAAAACATCAGCAGCATCCAGTAAAACGGCAGCGGCTAACTCAGCAACACAAGCCTCTAACTCAGCAACTCTAGCCAAGAACGCAGAAACTACTGCCTCAGGCTATCGGGATAACGCTAATTATCATAGTAATAAGGCGCTTACTGCTCGGGCCGGGGCGGAAACCGCAGAGAGCAACGCAGAAGCGGCGGAAGCCAAAGCGGAAAAGTGGGCGGAGCATCCTGAAAACTCTGCCGTAGAGTCTGGCAAGTACTCTGCCAAGCATCACGCTGAAAAAGCCAACGACTACAAGAACGCTGCCAATACTTACCAGAACAATGCCAAGAGTTACAGGGACTCTGCCAATAGTCATAAGAATACGGCGGGCAGTTATGCAACATCTGCCCATAGTTCTGCGACCACGGCAAGCAGTAAAGCAACCGAGGCTGGTAAATCAGCGGACAAGGCTCAAGAGTGGGCGAGTAAAGATCAGGGGCAGGTAGTTGAGTCCGGCGAGTACTCTGCTAAACATTATGCAAAAGTTGCCGAGACTCACGCCCAGGCCGTCACTTCCGGTTTGAAGTTTAAGGGTAAGTTTGATGCGTCCAGCGGCAATCCTCCTGCTACGCCAGCGGCTGATACCCCAGATTATTACCGGATCATTAAAGGCGGAACTATCAACGGTGTTGCGTATAACACCGGCGATAATATTTGCTGGGACCCCGTTTCCGACGAATGGTTCAAGATTGATAACACCGACAGAGCAATCACCAGCAGCCTGACGAGTTCGGATGAAGAGGTTTCCCTCTCCGCCAAAGCAGGTAAAAACCTGCAAGACAATAAGCTGGACAAGTCAGGTGGTGATGTTGGTACGCTGAACTTCAACACGACCAATGACGTGTTGTTGTCGTACAAAGGCAAGGATGTTGTTAAGGCGCTGGATTCTACTGGCGCAATGTCCTTCGGTTGTGACAACGCTACAATTGTCGGCGCGGGTGAAGCGCAGGTTCAGTTAGCTAATAATGTATCAAAGACTTCCGAAGTCCTGCACCTTGGCTCAGATAATCAGGTCAAGGTTTATACTGCACTGCAAGGCGGCTGGGCTGCCCGTAGAGAGTTCAATTTCAACACTGATGGCTCATTCTCAACCAATGGCCCTATTCTTGACGACGCTGGTCGGGTTTACAGCCCAGGCAACAAACCTCAGTGGGGTGATGTTGGCAACAAGCCTGCTTCTTTCCCACCTTCCAGCCATAACCATGACTCTGCTTATCTTGGTAAGACTGCCAAGGCCGCAGACAGTAACAAACTGGATGGATTGGATTCTACCCAGTTCGCCCGTCGTGATTATTCAACCGCAAGGGTGACAGTCGGCGGTTCTGCTGAGTGGGTAACACTTGCCATTGTCGACGGCGGCGGTCGTGCTTCAGCTCGGTTCAAGCTGGCGGAAGGCGAAGGCGGCAACCATGGACACGTTGAGTTTTATGCAGCGGTGTCGTATGGCAACGTACCCTGTATCAATATCCTGTCCGTCGGCGGCTATTTGTCGTTTACTGGCCTGCTGCGCCGGTTGCGGATCATCAAGGATAGTAGCGATGAAGTTTACGGCTCGCACAAGTTGCAACTGTTGCTGGAAAAAACCGCTACTGTCCACCTGTACCTGTATGAAGACGAAGTTCCCCATGATAAATGGAAGTTGCTGAATTTCACCGAGAAAGGTCTGCCGTCTGGATACACTGAAGCACTGTCCGTTGATTTGGACTTGAACGGTGGGATTACCACGACGGGTGAGTTTTACGCTCAGGGGGGTAATCGGGTTTTCCATGAGGGGTATTTGCCTAATTCACTGGCTGGTTCGGGTGGACGTAAAAACCTGTTGGATAACGGGCGGAAGAAAATCAATCAGCGCGGTTTTGATGGCAACTGGTCAGCATTAGCCAATGGTGAATATGGTTATGACCGCTGGAAGAAGCACGCCAATGGCATCGAGCAGATCATCGAGGGCGGCTATCACGCTACCGGCGACTACACACTGAGCTGGCAGGGCAGTGGTTCCGGCTATGTGAATGGTGCGGCGGTGGAGAATGGCGGGACAGTCACGATCTCCGACGCTGACGCCAATATTTCTGTGGTTGTTCCCGCGTCGGCTGATGCTATTCAGTTCGAGCGTGGGGATGCGGCTACGGATTTTGAGTATGTCCACCCCAGGGATCAACTGGCGAGGTGTCAGCGGTATTTCCAGGCACTTATTAGTTCAAGTGGTATTTGTTCTTTGGCGATGGATAGGGTCACTGACGCTAATAACACTTACTACGGTTACGTTGAGCTACCTGTACTTATGCGAGTATCTCCTACAGTTACGTACAGTTTGTCGCATGGTATCCATAAGCCACATATCAGATACGAACCAATAAGGAGCCTTACCTTTAGCACAACACAACTTTCAGTTAGGTGCATATTAACCCCATCAACAAACGATGCAAGTAGCCATTTAATTGAGTTTAAAGAAGCTGCGGGTGGGTACATTAATTTATCAGCAGACCTTTAACCAAGGACAGGTATCATGTATCAACTCAAAGACGACAGCATCATCCGGCTTGAAGATAATGCTTTCATTCCGAAAGACGACGGCAACCGTGATTATGTCGGGTATAAAAAATGGTGCGACGAAGGCAACACGCCGGAAGTCTGGCAGCCGGAAAAACCAACACTGGAACGGGCGAAAGCCGCCAAGCTGCAAGAGATTAACGACGGCTGTGACAAGGAGCTGAAAAAGCTGATAGCCAGTTATCCTCAGGTCGAAGTAATTAGCTGGGATGAGCAGGTATTAGAGGCTAAGGCATATCAAGCTGACAGTAGCGCCACTACTACCTTATTGGACGGTTTGGCTGCTGGTCGTGGTATCGAGAAAGCTGAACTTGTACAGCGGGTTATCGCCAAGGCCGAAGCATTTCAGGCGTATTCCGGTCGAGTGATTGGTCAACGGCAATCGCTGGAAGACCGTTTGAACTCAGCGGAAACGGTGAATGAAGTGATTAATATTTCTGTTGAGTTTGGGGTTTAACCCTCTCTTTCCTTCCTCTTTTCTGAATCAATCATTATGCGCTACGAAATCACGGGATTCTCTGGAACCTTCCCGGCGATCAGCCCTGTCCGTCTGCCGGTGAATGCGGCGACGGTGGCTGAGAACTGTCGTGTAGACCGGGGCATCCTGCAATCAGCGAAAGGCTTGCAGGATTACCGGGCTCTGAATCTTGCCGAGGTGAAAAGTCTGTACCGCTACGGAGCAGTGCCGGGAGACATAAAATCGGGACATCTCTTTGAATGGGGTCAGGTAGTGGATTGTGTGCCAGCGCCACTGCCTGAGAACCATTCGGATATTGTGCTGATCGCCGGGGATGGTGAGCCAAAGATAACTGATAACAGTCTGGCGCTGGGCAGCAGTCGTAAGCCTGTCGCCAGTTACCGGCTGGGTGTGCCTCAGCCTTCCAGCTCGCCTTATGTGGAAGTGTCCGGCGATCCGGCAGACGGGGCGCGGCGGTTCCGGCGTGATTATCTGGTGACCTTTCTGTGTCAGATGGGTAGCTATGTGATGGAAGGCAAACCCTCAGCCCCTTCTATTCCTGTGGAAATGGAAACCGGGCAGACCTGCACAGTGAAGGGCATCAACCAGCCACCACAGGGGGCTTATCACTTTATTGGCAAGCGGTTGTACCGGCGCAGTAACTATTCCGGTTCCGGCAGCTTTCAACTGGTGGCTGAGTTGCCGGTGACTACCGAGACCTTTACCGACAATAAAGACGACACAGCCATTCCCGGTGATGTGATCAGGGAGTTTGTACTGGATGCGGATATGCCGCCTGCCGGGCTGTTCACCATGGGTGCCTTGCCTAATGGCCTGTGCTTTGGCACTGACGGGGAAGCGGTCTTTTACAGCTTTCCTTATCAGGTTCATGCCTGGGGTGCGTTCAATCGTACACCCATCAAGCATAAGGTGATCGGTGTCGGGCATTTTGAGAATGTCATTGTGGCGCTGACCAGTGAGAACCCGGTGATTATTACCGGAGAAAATCCGAGCCTGATGAACCCCGATGAACTCACTATTGGTCAGGGCTGTGTGTCACGCCGGTCGATTGTGTCCGGCTCTTTCGGTGTGGCTTACGCTTCGCCGGATGGGTTGACCGTTGTCACAGGTGCAGGAGCCGACGTGGCCACCAGTGACCTGATGGATCGGGATAGCTGGCAGGCGCTGAACCCCGCTTCGGTGATCGGCGCTTTGTATGAAGGGGCTTATCTGGGTGCCTTTACTCGAAAGGATGGCAGTCGGGGCGTATTCCTGTTTGATCCGAAAAAGCGTGACCAGGGCATTCTGTTCTATGACCTTGCTATTGATGGCATGGCCTCTGACGGACTGGCGGATACAGTGTTTGCCGTATCGGGTGACCGGGTAAAGCTCTGGGCTATGGGTGACGAGCTCCCTCTACGCTGGCGCAGTCGTGTGTCCATGACCGACCCCATAAAGCTGAACACCTGCCGGGTAAAACACGACGGCTCCCTGCGAATGCGCTTATGGCGGGATGGGGTCAAGGTGTTTGACGCACCTGTTAACCGTCGGGCGTTTCGTCTGCCTGCCGGGCGTGGCAGCCAGTGGCAGGTGGAACTGGAAGGTACCGGCAAAGTCTACGCAGTGATTCTGGCAACCAGCATGAGCGAGGTTTAATCCATGGCCTTTGATTTACCGCCGCCACCTAAGAGCCTGAAGGATGACTTCGCTACACGACGGTTTTTCGATAGTGTCTGGCGGCAGCTGAAAGAAGTGGGAAGTGGTGTCACAACCATTAACAAAGCGCTGGGTCTTGATAAAAATTCGGGTTCCGAGATATCCGGAGGGGAAGGCGATGAGCTGAACCCCATACTGCCAGACCTGACGCCGCCACCCCGACCGAAGAATATAAGAACCAGCGAAGGCATGGGGCTGGTGTTTATTGAGTGGGATAACCCTAACCTGTCGTACAGCTACCGCGCTGAAGTGTGGCGCTCTGATAAGAATGATGTTGGCGCAGCCCGTCTGATCTGGAGCGGTCAGGGCTTGATGGGAAAAGACGCGCTCGGCAGTGATATGAACCCGTTTTATTACTGGGTGCGCTTTGTCCGGGATAATGGCTATCAGGTTGTCTATGGCCCCTGGCACCAGACCGGCGGAACAAAAGGGCAGGCTCGCTTTTCGTCCGACTATATCCTGAAAACCCTGACTGACGCAGACGGCAATCGGCTTCCTTATGTCGTTAAAGATGGCAAGTACTTTTTCAACAGCTCGTATCATGCCGAGGCATCCATCATCAGTGCGGCTATCGAAAACCTTGATGTTGCCAAGATTAAGGGTGACATCGCCAGCTTTCTGAAGACCTACATTACTGACGGTTTTATTACTAACGCCATGATCGGCAATGAGATCAAGAGTGATAACTACGTTGCCGGAAAGCAGGGGTGGATCATAAAAAAGCAGGAACCATCCGTCTGAGTTATACCCGGGCGGATGGGGTTAAGGTAACGAAGGATTATCAGGCTGAGTTTAATGATGCTACGTTCAGTGGTGACGTTAGTTCTTTGACTGGTACGTTTAGGGGAACCCTGACGGCTGATGCTATCAATGCGGTTAAGAACGTTACGATTGCGGGTAATAGTGTTGCTCGCAGTTTTTATGTGTATCACCCGAACCCCATCAATGTTCATACAGATGGCTATCAGGTTTTGTCATCCATAGCTTTCAATATCCCGTCGGGTATTGCGACTTCGAGGATTACGGCGATAGCTCGCGCAACTTTCCGTTTGAATATTGACCACGGTAGCTGGAACGCATCTGAAATAAAAAAGATTATGCACTTCAGGACGGTTATGAATGGGGTTGTTGTAGACTCTTTTGATTCCAGAGTGGCTATGTTTACTCAAAAATACAAACATGTCCCAAACCCGCTACTTCAGTTCAACATAGTTGCACCGTGTTCGGTCGGCTTAAACTCGCTAAGTGTCCAAATGTTTGTTTCTAACAGTGGTCCTAATATTTACCCTACTTGCACAAACAGAGAGTTTGTGGTGGATGTAGTATTCAAATGAGCTACGTCGAATTTAGTAATGTGATGTTTCGGGGGAAGCTGGCTGCGGCAACCGGCGAGGCGCAGTTCAAAGTTATTGGTGATAAATTCCGTGCTGAAACATTTAATATCGAGCATGGTGCGGTTAGTTACAGTCAATACATAGAGGCCATTCCGGTTTCAAAAACTTACGGTTCTGTGCTTCTTGATTATCGGTTTAACATACGGCGGGATTCATACGTTGAGTTTATTGCTTCTACTGTAGGAGGCTGCATTTACTTAGTGGTGGATGGGGTGCGATTGCCTGATTTCGTTAATTGGTCAATGGGTAATGGTTGCTTTTCCCCCCTTGTGTTGACTCGTTTTTTATCGGCGGGTGACCATAGAGTACAGGTTATAGCTCGCTACGCTGATTTTATGGATCGTAGTCACATGTATTATGTCCCCCCTTGGCCTAACGGGGGTTTTGGGAAAGTTTCTTTGGGCGTTCAGTTCATCGACAAGACAGGGAGTGCTACTTAATGTCTGAGGCTTTTTTTGACGGTAGCGCTATTTTTCGGGGAGACATGGACGCAGCGGAAGGTGAGTTCTCCGGCGAGTTTTCGGCTGGGAATGTCGATGCCTTATCCCAGATCAATATTGCAGACGGGGCTGTTTCAACATATGTCTTTATACAAGGTTCTATCAGTCAGCATTTAGCACCGAATGCAGTATGGGGGTCATATAAACAAATACAATTCCACGTCCCCACCTATCCTGCTGATTTGGTAGATATAAAATTTTCTGCTTTTTTCCAACGTCAGGCGATACGGAAAGTAGAAACAGATGGTAAAGAAACACGTTTTACTGGTTATCCTTTTGTGTCTTACCCAAAAGGTTCAGTCTATTTGTGGGTTTCGGGTGCTTGGCGTTTTTATCAGGATTTTTATTTTGTTGAATCTGTCCCTGAACTTAGGGAGAAATATACCTATACGGACGATTTGGTAGTGCCATTGGCTATGCGTTATGTGGGTAAAGAATTGATGGGTAAAAGCGTGTTGGTCAGGTTTTGGGGTGATGCAAACCGGAAATATGGTTCAGGGGATTATATTTATGATTTAGGGATTATCCCGAAAAACAAAATTTCATTAGCCTACAGGATGAGGTGAGTGGTATGAAAGGTGCTATTTACGAGGTTGACTCGGGGCGCTTGGAAATGATAATTACAGCGCCACGGAAAGAAGATATTGATCTACAGTTGACAGGCCGGACAGGTTTCCGTGCTTACTATGGCGATGTTAAAGACGGTCAATATATTGTTGAGGGTAGTCCAGTCCTCCGCCCAGTTATGGGTTTAACGGTTTCTTCCACTGAACTAACGATAGCCAAAGTACTCAGGGTAGATAACATCCCAAAAGGCACAAAAGTCTTCCATCCCGAGGGCGAGGTAGTTGTTGATGACGGGTTTATCGAATGGTATTCAGTAGAGCCTGGCACTTACCTGTTCCGCTTTGAAAATTTCCCTTACATGGAGGAGGAGATAAATGCCGTCGTTAGGTAAGCACGACCCTCTTTCCCAGAGGCAGGCTGATAAAAGCCTGATCAACCAGACCCGTGACCGGCTCGATAATGAGCCGGTTTTGGTTTCCGGGGTTTTGATTCAGTGTAATGATGAATCCCTTCACCGGCTGCGGGAAACCATCGAGTTCTTTGATGACCTGAAACAGGACGACGGCACAGTGAGCTGGAAGCTGGCAGATAACGGCCTGCTGCCCTGTAATCGGGAAGAGCTGCAAACCCTGATGATTGAAACCCGCAAAGCCCGCGCCCTGCGATTCTCCCGGCTTCATGCCAGAGCCAACGAATTTAAGCAACAGATCGACTCAGGCCAGACAGTCACCCTTCGGGATATTGCCGGAAGCTGGTAATATATCCAGTGCTGTACAAATAAACAGCCACTCAAGAATAATTATGACCCCAGAACATCAACACGCACTGCTCAGGCACTGGCTACAGGATGAGCCTCACGCTATTGATCTGGCCTACCAGTTTGTGGCGATCAGCCAGATATGGGATGACCTGATCGACCGGGATAAGCCGGTGGACAACGACGCCATTAACCGCATGATGCGGTATGCGCTGGTCGAAATTCCGAAAAACCCCTTTTACCAGACCCATATCCAGAGCCTGCACCCGGTACTGGAAGACCGTCTTTATACCTGGCTCGATGCTAATGCGCTGGAAGCCAAGGGCAACTGTCGGGACTTGCAGGTGAGCTACATCATACGTTCCGTTATTACTGACCTGATCATTCATTTGGCCTTTCTGGTGGGTGGCTTTGACTGGCGGCAACAGGCCGCTCTTGCCCTGCGTCAGGCGGTGTACCGGGACAACGAATCATTCTTTGACTACTGGAAGGAGCAGCGTCATGTGTATGAGCAGTGACTCACCGGACGTACCGGAAGCGGGTCCCATGGAACGGACAATGGTGGACTTGTCGGAGCGCCAGCTTCAGGACTACGAGCAGATGTATGACCCTCTTGCCCGCAAGATGGTAGACGACAGCAAGGAGCTGGGTACTGCGGCATTCCGTCAGCATACCGGCAATGTGGCAGCGGCAGCCGCACGACAGCAGTCCGGCACCGTGAATGCCAGTGCCGGGTCAGCGCCTTTGTTGAAGCAGGGGCTGGTCGAGCAGGGCATTGGTAAAGATATGGCTGTCGGCGGCGCTGTCTCCCAGGGCGATATGCTCAGCAAGAGTCAGGAAGTGGTGGGCAAGCTGGGTATGGCGCAACTGGGCAGGGGGCAGTCGCAAACCGCCTCACAGACCTTTGGTAATGTGGCAGCAAATGAGTACGCCGAGAATATTGCCGAGGCTAACGCCGACGCCAGTAAGAGCGCTGCCCGGTCTTCAGCTGCCGGAACCGTGGCAGGGATTGGGGCGGGCTACTGGCTGACCAAACCGCAGACCCCTTCTGTCAACATGCAGGGACAGAAGAAACCCCTGTACGACAACCCCGCCTTTATCAAAAACTTTTAACTGCTCTTTAGCAAGGAAGGCTGATTATGTGTATGGAAGTTGAAGCCGCAACGGATCATACCCTGCAAAACCGTCAGGCCGAACAGGCTAAAAAGATCGACAAGAACTATCGGGAAGTGTTTCAGCCTCTGGAACGTGAACTGGTGGGTCTGGCCATGGATGACAAGTTTGTCGGAAAGTCTGCCAGCGACGCTTATCAGGCAGCCGGTAAAGCCTTTGACGCAGGCGAGGGCAGCACCGCAAGAGGGCTTGCAGGCTTTGGTATGAACCTGACCCCTGACCAGCAAAAGGCACTGGACTTTAAACGGGCGATGGGGCGCAACACCGCCACCATGGGCGCAGCCAGTACTGCACGACAGAACGCTGAAACCCTTCAGGGCAATATTAAAAGCAACATGCTTTCTATTGGCCGGGGTGTTCAGGCGCAGGGGCTGAGTGGACTGAATCAGGCAGCGGGTATGGAGTCAGGCCGTAATCAGGCTAGCCATAATGCCGCAGGACAGAAAACTTCCCAGAACTACCAGACCGCCGGAACCATTGCCACGATTGGAGGCTTGGCGATGTTTTCCGAACGGAAGAAGAAAAAGAACATCAAGCCCCGCAGCGATGAGCAGGATATGGCCGACGTGCGTCGTATTGATAACCACGAGTACGACTATAAGGAAGGCATGTCCGGCGGTCGTCGTGAACAGGGGCATATTGGCCCCATGGCCGATGACGCCCCCGCCAGCATTTCCGACGGCAAGACTATTGATATTGGTGATATGCAGAGCCTTGGGCTGGGTGCCATTCGCAATCTGGATAAACGACTGAAGAAGATGGAAGGGAGATCACAGAATGAATCCTAATGCCTTTGCCGATGGCGCAGCCCGTGGTCTGGGTATGTTTATGCAGGTTCAGGGACATAAAGACCGGCAGGAAGAGAAAGCCTATAACCGCAAGATGCAGAAACAGTTGTTTGATATGCGGCTGGAAGACCGGGAGTATCAGCGTGGCCGTGATAAAGTAGCGGATGAACGTCATCAGGAAGGTCTGGACTACCGTAACAAGCGTGATGGCGTTATGGATCAGCGTTATCAGAACACGCTGGATTACCGTGACAAGCGTGATGCTATTGGGGATAGTCGCTGGCAGCAGAACTTTGATGCAAGCAAGGGCATCAGGGCATTGCAGACACAAAACCTGCAAGGACAGATAAACGACCGAAAGCGGAAAAATCATCAGGCCAACATAAAGAGAATTTCCACCGCCTATTCACTGGCATACAAAGAGGGAAACGTTAACGCCATGAATGCCCTGAAGCGGGCATATATCGGCGCATGGAACACTAATCCCGCACGTCGGCAGGAGCTACAGAAAGGTGCTGCTGAAGGTCATACCAAAGTTATGACTGATCTGGATGAACAACCCGGTGGACGACTGTTGCCGGAAATCACCACCTACGACCAAGAGGGTAATGAAGTCAGTGTCAGTGCCTTGAGCCGTGACCGTAGCAGTCGTCCGGATGACCCCTATATGACCGTGGATCGTGATGCTATTTTTGGTGACGTGATGAATGACCCGGATATGGCGGAGTATATGATTCGGGCTGAATCAGCGCTGAATGGGATATCGGACAAAGGCAGCAATCAGTACCGGAACGTTGCCCGCTATAACGAATTTGGCGAGCGTGAAGGGGAGGACGTTTACCTGATTGACAAAGAGCGGGGCGGTCTGGTGCCGATGCCAATCCTTGGTCAGCCTTCAAGACCTGTAAGACAGCCCGCACCAAATGAGCTACCTGAAGGCATGACAGCTCAACATATTGCCTCATTCCTCAGGGCAAACCCCGGAGCTACCCGTAAAGACGCTATTAACGCATGGACGGCCAGATAATGAGCGACAGCAAGTTCACAATTCCTGACGACTGGGGTCAGACAGAAGAGCAGAAACCAGCATTTAATATTCCGGATGAGTGGGGGGAGCCTGAGAAAAAAAGTAACCAGCAAGGTTATGGAGCCGACTTGGTTGATGCGGCACAACAGGGAGCCTATTCCGGAACCGCTGATCTGGTGTCCGGGGTAGAAATGCTGCTGGGTGGTGACGGTGAAAACGCTGTCACTGATTATTTACGTGAAAGGGCTGACCAGCAGTATGAGGAAATGTCGGATTCCGGTCGTGAAGCCATGCAGGGGTTTGGCTTTGAGGCTGATGAGGATAGTGTCACAGGGTATGGCCTGAAAGACAGCAGTTCATTGTCAGGGTTTGGCCTTAACCTTGCTTCTGGCCTTGGTAGCTTTGCCCCGTCAATGGTGCCGGGAGGCGTTGCGGCCAAGGGTATTTCTGCCTTTACCAAAGGCAAGAAAGCTTTTGACGTGGCTAATAAGGTAAGAAAAGCAAAAGCCCTTGGCGACGCTGAAAAGCTCAGGAAATTAAAAAAACTTGAAAGTCGTATCGACAAGGCCAGCAGTGCTACCGGGTTTGGTTTAACGGGTGGCGCAATGATAGGGGGAGGCGGTGCAGAGCAGGCCAGGCAGAATATTTTAAATGCCAGCCCTGAAGAACTGCACACACTCCCAAGATTCCAGTCGCTGGTTCGACAGCTGTCTGATACTTCTGAGCCTTTGACAGAAGCAGAAGTATTCCGTCTTGCCAGAGATGAGTTGGCGAACGAGATAGCAAGGGATGCTTTTAACAAATCCGCAGCCGTCGGTGCTGTTTCAATGGGTGTAGCGGGTCCCATTATGGAGAAGACCATCAGAGGAGGGACCGGTCTTAGTGCGTTTAGAAATACACTGGCAGGTTCGGCAACAGAAGGTCTTCAGGAATTTTCCGAAGGTGTTGGTCAGACAGCTTCTGTGAACCATGCTTTAAATGCAGCAGGAATGGAAAGAGATATTTTTGAGGGAGCCATTGAAGATGGACTGACTGGCGCTGTAGTTGGCGCGGGTGTCGGTGGCGGTGTAGCTTATGGCGGTTCCAAGATTAATCAGTTCCGGTCGTCTTCCAGAACGCCTTCTGAAGCCGCAGAACAGGCACGACAGGAAGTTAGGGAACAGGGTGGCGATGCATTGCAGCAGGCACAGGCTGCCAGTGAGGCGGCAGGCAGCATTCTGAAGCAGCAATCATTCCCGGCAGAACTTGACACAGAATTCAATGTCATTGAAGAGAAGGCAGAGACACCTTCAGGGAGTCTGTCTTTTGATGACTGGGGACAACAGCAAGGCTATAACCAGACAACCGAAAGCGTACAGCATCTTGATAGCAAGAATTGGTTCGGGCAACTGGAGCAAGATCGTAGACAGAAGCCAAGGGGCGTTGTTGAATACTTTCCACCTTATGCGACGAATGCAACCTCACAACCCGACCTGTCAGAAACAGCACCGCAAGCTAAATCCTACACCTATGAGAATGGGGTTAATTACCAGAGCGAATCAGCGAATGGTCTGGGTTTGGCCCCATTCACCGAAAACTACCAGCCTGACAACACGGTTGAATACTCCAAGGCTGATGAACTCAGCCGGGGCATTGAAACCGATATTCAGCAAAGGGCTGAAGCTGAACAACTCGCTGCTGAACAGCAGGCATTGGCACAGCAACAGGCGTTTGATAAGGAAATTGCCGACGTACAGGCTGAGAGCCTGCCGGAAAGAGAGCAGGCATTGCAGCAGGACTACCCGCTTCAGAAAGTCGCCGGTCTGCCGGACAGTCGTCTTGAGTCGCCCCAGTATCGGGAGTACCTGACCGAAGTCGCTGATATAGCCCATCAGGATACAGTCGCCAGTCGTCGTAAGAATCTGGACGACGATGAAACCGTATTGATGGCGATCCGTCGTCATAAGGGTCTGGTACAGGGCAGTGTAGAAGACACCATTGTTGAAAGTCTGAAGTTCAAACTGAAAAGCAAAGAGCTGAAAGGATTGCCCAGCCAGTACCTGAGAAAGAACGGCGGTATGACGCTGGACGATATGGCAACGGCGCTGTATGAAGATGGCTTTAATATTGATGGTCGGGAAATGACCGTTAATGAACTGAGTGAAGCCATTGATAATGAATTGTCCGGTCGTCCAATGTTTGCAGACTTTCAGGGGCGCTCCCTGACCGACGACCGCTACACGCCCAAGACTGTCACCAACCGGATCACTGAGCCTGCTGTTAAGGCTGCTCTGAATGGTGAGCCTCTGTCACCTGTGTATCAGCGGGAAATCACCCGCCTTCTTAACGAAGCGGAGAACGACCCGGTGTTTGAGGCGCCTGCTTTTTTAAACGAGCAGGAAGCCCGGATTGAGCAGGAAAGACAGGCTAATGCCTTGCCGGAAGGGTGGTTTGAGCAGTGGGAGCCCGTAAACTTTGAAGAAGCTGATGCTACTATAGGAGTGGACAGCAAGGACTTTAACGATGCAGACTGGAAATTAATCGCTGAAGCACAAGAACAAATTCTGCTTGAAGAGGCTGCACTTCACGAACAGCAGAACACCATTGAGGAATCTAACCTTGAAAGAACAGCAGGACAACTCTCAGCAAGAACAGAAGCCAACCCTGACACCGAAGCAGGCGAAAGCGTACGCCAGAGCGTTAATGAACTCCAGGAAGAAGCATCAGCAAGCCAAACAGAACCAGAAGTAACCCCTTCTGATTTCTCCCTTGAAACCCAGACCGAAGCATCCCTTCAGCAGCAGGCCGAACAACAGCAGGCGGCTGAAGCGGCAGAGCGTGAAGCCCAAAAGCAGGAACAGCAGAAAGCCGAAGCCGACAGGGAGCGTAATGATTTCGCCCTGACGGGTTCTGATTCTGTGTCTGACCAGGCAACTGCCAGAGGTCAGGCCGACCTGCTTTCTCCATCAAATAACGATCAAATAAAGAAACCCGCAGAAGACAAGGCTTCTGAAGCGGACAGCACTGAAAAAGCAGCCAGTCAGCAAATAGAAGACTTCGGTGAAAAGATCGGCGGAGCCCGAAAGGATGTCTGGTCAAGCTATCGGGAAAGCCTGTCAAACGATGTTGACGTGGAAGCTCAACCCCTGAGCAAAACCTTTCCTGAACCGAATTATGAAAAACTCCATGAAGCCGGTGCCGATATTCAGTCGCTGGCGATTATTGCCGCCCTTCGGGCAGATATTCCCGCCAAGCCCCGTCGTACCTACAAGCTGAAAAGCTGGGCTGAGAACGTGGAAGCGGCAAGACAGATCGCCAGTATGCTGGTTGACAGTCAGGTGTCTTCTGACCGTGTACTGGAAGCGATGAAGCAGGACGGCAACGCCCCGGAAGGTGTGATCAATATCATTCCGGTTCTGGCAAAGCTGGAGCCCGGACAACTGAAAGCAGCGGCAGGGTTCAGGATTCGGTCAGGCTCTTTCTCTATCTTCAATGGCCAGCAACGTAACCCCGGTAAGCCGATCTATTACTTGCAGGACAATAAAGGCAAGCGCAACCATTTTGACCTGTCTTCTGAGAGTCTGACGGAAATTCAGGAGCAGGTACTGGGCTTTATTCGCGGGCAACTGGAAGCAAGCCCCGGCAGGAAAGGACGACAAACCCGCTTTGACGTGTTCCGTACCCGTGGCAGCAAAACCTTCTGGGTCGGTAAAAAGATTGCGTCGGGTAAGTTTGTGACATTGAAAACCGGCTTTGACAGTGCCGGTGAGGCAACGAAGTTCCTGAAGGAGAATCAGGACTGGCTGGAACAGGAGTTGAAGCGCAAGAAGGATGTGCCGGCGCATCGTCGTTCAATCAATCAGGATCGGCAGGGGCTTGATTATCGTGATGGGCAGGATGTTTTACCGGAAACCTTTTCTGAAGCTTTTAGTTTCCGTGGGGTGGAGTTCGGTAATTGGGTTGAACAGGGACGCCGACAGAGTGATTTGAACCGGGCTTATGATGCTTTGCGGGATTTGGCAGATGTGCTGGGCATTCCCACACAGGCTCTATCCCTGAATGGCGATTTGGGGCTGGCTTTCGGAGCCAGGGGCAGAGGTGGCAAAAGACCAGCAGCTGCTCATTATGAGCCTGACAAAATAGCGATCAATCTAACCAAGAACAACGGCCCGGGCTCTCTGGCTCATGAATGGTGGCATGCCCTTGATAACTATTTTTCCCGCAAGCGCGGCCAACCGGGTGAGTTTATCACTAACAACCCGAAAAAAGGCGTATTTAAAAATAACAAGTATCAAAGGGATGACAGTGTTCGCAATGAAGTAGAGGACGCATTTGATGCGGTTGTCAATGCTATTGAAAATACCGGACTGCCTGCCCGATCAAGAGAGCAAGATGCGACACGCAGTAAAGATTACTGGTCAACAGTTATTGAGATGACCGCCAGAAGTTTTGAAAACTACGTCATCCAGAAGCTTGAAGCCAGTGGTTTTCATAATGATTATCTTGCCAATATTGTTTCAGAGCAGGAGTTCGGAGGGACGCCTGATAGCTACCCTTACCTGACCGCCAAAGAAAAAGAGTCTGTTACCAGGGCGTTCGACCAGCTGTTTGCCAGCCTGAAAACCGAAGCTACTGACAAGGGCGTCAAGCTGTACCGTCTGGGCAGTGGCAAGGGCATCAAGTTGAACAATGCCCGTCTGGTCGCCCACCGGATGAAGAAGGAGCTGGGTGTAGGTGTTGAGGCGGTGGCCACGGAAAGCGATCTGCCTGACCATCTGCAAAGTGAGATTCGCAGGGATAGCGTTAGTGGTCGTGTAAAAGGGATTTACGACCCGGTGTCGGGTAATGCCTTTATTATTGCTGACAAGCTGGACGGTGCCAGGGATGCGGTTAAGACCCTGCTACATGAGCTGGTCGGTCATAAAGGTGTACGACTGGCGTTAGGCACTAAGCTGAACCTGAGCATGGCTGGTATTTACCGGGATATGCCGGCGGATGTACGACAGACGATTGAAACGGAGTACGCTAGCCAGCTGGAAGGCTTGTCTACCGGCAAGCGCAAGATGCGGGTAGCAGAAGAGTATGTTGCCCGGATGGCAGAAAGTAACCCGCAACTGCCATTAATGAAGCGGCTGTACAGCAAGTTGAGGCGAGTGCTGCGCAATGTTCTGCCAAGCATTAAATGGACGGATGCCGATCTTGTGGAGCTGGTGCAGGCGGGGAAGAGGGCTTTGCGTAAATCGGGGAACGACCGTGGAGAAAGTCTTTACTCTCTGGAATCGGCTGATGCAGATTCTGCTAATGGCTCAGGCCAGCAGGGTAGCCGGTCGGATTTCATCGTCACCCCTGAAACCTGGCAGGACCTGTTTATCCGCAAGATTCAGGATAAGTTCAGGCCGCTGAAACGCACTCAGGACGCTCTTTCCGTGAATGGTGCCTCGCCTCTGTCGGAAGAGATGGACACCTATCTGGCTGAGGAACTGTCCCACGGCAGGATTGAAGAATCCCTGCGACGGTTTGAGAACCGGCATGTTCGCCCCCTGGCACGAGCCATTGCGGAATCGTCCGTAGAGCGTGAAGAACTCGACCTGTACCTTTATGCCAGACACGCACCGGAGCGTAACGCCCATATCGCCCGCATCAATGACAAGATGCCCGATGGCGGTTCGGGTATGACCAATGCCCAGGCGGCAGATATTCTTGCCCACTTTGATGCAGAGGGTAAAACCCCGGAGCTTCAGTCACTGGCGGACAGGGTGTACCGGATCAATAAACAACGACTGTCCATTCTGAACAGTGCCGGACTGGAGCCCAAAGAGGTACTGAAGAGCTGGAACCGCTACCAGAACTATATTCCCCTGAAGGGCAAGGGCGAGCAGGTAGAGAGCGCAGTCCACCGGCAGAATACCGGACGCGGGTTTGATATTCGCGGCAGGGAATCCATGCGTGCCATGGGGCGGCGCTCAATGGCGGAAAGCCCCCTGCTGCATTCACTGGCAGCCTATGAGGAAACGCTGGTTCGTAAAGAAAAGAACGAAGTGGCAAAAGTTTTCCTGAAGATGGTGCAGGCACACCCGAACAAGGATTACTGGGAAGTGTTCAGTGAAGATCATCTGGATACCAAGCGCCTGTTTGATCCACGCACGGAAAAAGTAGTTGATCGTAAGAACCCGCTGATGAGGCTGGACCGTGACAGTTACTTTGCGGTGAAGGTGAACGGCAAGGAACACTACATCAAGCTGGCTGATAAACAGCTGCTGGCGGCCATGCAGAACCTTGGGCCGGAAAAGCTGGGTGCTGTTACCCAGATGTTGGGCCGGGCGAATCGTTTCCTGGCATCCCTGAACACCAGCATTAACCCGGAGTTTGTTATCTCCAACTTCAGCCGGGATATTCAGACAGCAGTTCTGAATGTCATTGCTGAGCAGGATTTAAGCGACGGTCGTATTAAGGGGCAGCAACTGGCGACAGAGGTCGTTAAGGATATACCCAGCGCCATGCGGGGCATCTGGCGCAACCTTCGGGAAAAAGACGGCGAATCCACTGAGTACCAGAGGTGGTTTAATGACTTCCGGGAGGATGGCGGCAAGATCGGTTTCTTTGGCCTGAACGACTTTGATGTGCAGGCCAGGCGGATCAAGGAATTGATTACGGTGGCTGAAGGGGGCAATAAAGGCCAGGCTCTGGAAATGTGGGGAAACCTGCGTGACCTGGTTGAAGACAGCAACGCTGCCGTGGAAAACGCTGTACGACTGTCGGCTTACGTCAATGCCCGTAAGGCTGGCGTCAGTCGTAAAAAAGCCGCCAGTCTTGCCAAGAACCTGACTGTTAACTTTAACCGTAAGGGAGAGCTGGGTGTTTATATGAACGCCCTGTATATGTTCTTCAATGCGGGTGTTCAGGGTACGGCACAGTTTGTCCGGGTGATGAAGTCCAAACGGGCGCAAACTGTAGCGGCAGGTCTGGCGGGTGCGTCCCTGCTGCTGGCTGAATGGAACCGAATGGTGTCCGGTGAAGACGACGATGGTGAGAACTGGTGGGACAAGGTGCCGGATTATGTGAAGGAGCGTAACCTTGTCATTATGAAGTGGTGGAAAGACGACGGTTCTTATATCTCTGTGCCGCTGCCTTATGGTTATAACGTCTTTCATGTGGCGGGTATATTGACGGATGACCTGATCAGGGGGCAGAAGTCTGTTCCTGAAGCGGCGACTGAAGCCGTTAAGGCGTTGCTGGGAGCCTTTAACCCGATTGGTTTGCAGGATTCTGAAAGTACTGAGAAGGCAGTTATTAAGAGCGTGTCGCCTACGGTGCTATCCCCCGTCGTACAACTAGCCGTCAATGAAAACTTCTACGGTGCGCCGATTTATAAAGAAGGCTTCCCGGGGGCAACCCCAAGGCCGGACAGTGCTTTACCCATGAAGTCTACCAAGACCCTGTTCCGTGACCTTGCTACCTGGCTCAATGAGGCCACTGGTGGCACAGGCTTCCGTAGCGGCTGGGCGGATATCAGCCCGGACAGTATTGAGCATCTGTTTGAGTTTGCCACGGGTGGCGCGGGTGCTTTTGTCGGTCGTACGTTTAATGCGGCATTCGGCGATAAAAAGCTGTCCGAACTGGAAGATCGGGAGATCCCGTTCTGGCGCAAGCTCAATGGTACGGTGTCGGAATACCGGGATGTTCAGACTTTCTATGACCGACTGGACGAGGTGAACCAGTACCGGGATGAGCATAAGTCACTGCCCGCCAGCGAACGGCAGGAGTATCGGGCGGAGTATGACCATTACCTGAGACTGTCCAGCATGGCCCGTCGTACCCGTAAGCGACTGAGAAAGCTTCAGGATCGTATGGACTTTGTAGAAAACAGCGACAGGCCGGAAGCGGAGAAGGAAGCCTTGCTGGAACGGTTACGGGAACGGATGAACCGGGAGGTGGATCGGTTTAATGGGGAGTATGGGGAGTTGGTGGAGTAGGCTTTTGCCTACTCTCAGCTGCCTTTTGCTTGCAGCCAGTCCAGATAGAAGTTAAGAAATCTTGGCTTTGTTCGTTCAGAGATTTGCAGGCCGTGGCAGACTCTGGCAAACAAGTCAGTGTGCAGTGTTTCAAATGGCTGAAAAACGCCTTTCTTAACGCCGTTGACTATCTTGTCAGCAGGGACGATCTGAATCCGGCTGTAATCAACAAAGCTCTTTTTGGAGATAAAAGAATGATCGCCGGGGTAGAGTACGCAACTGTTGTCATAAGGAATACCTTTTTTCACGGAAGACAGACTGACAATCAGAACCAGCTTCTCGTGAGTCACCGGGTCAGTCAAAAGGATGAACAGGTGCTTTAAGTCTTTTCGTCCATCGACTGGGGTAGGTATCAGGAGCGTTGCGCGTTGTACGGGAAAAAACAGCTTCATAAAGAGGCAAATATATCATCCACTGATTGCTTGGAATAAATTTCAGCCTGAAGCTCTTCGGCTTCTTCCGGGGATTTCCCCAGAGCCTGAAATACGTCTTTATAGCGAAGGGGCAAACTACTGCCTTTTGGGTCTTGCCACTCAGGGCATTCATCGTGGGTATAGTCGCTGAGATCATACTTGTGCATGTGACCGAACTTATCCCATACCGCCTGAAGGACTGAGACATCAGCCTTGCTTAACTCGTCGAGATCGGTAAGCGTTATTTTATCTTTCCTGAGATCGACTTCATAACCCGCCCGGTCGCCAATCCAGTCTTTCCAGCCATCGACGCTGGAAGGGGCAGAGTCGTTGATATGGTTTAGCGTACGAGACAGAACCGGTCCGTGATCCAGAGAAACCATCAGGTCGTAGGATATCGGATATCCATACCGTTCCATTGACTCACGATCAGCCAGGTAAAGCAGCTTCATTAACTTCAGCACTGACATTCTTCCCCTGTTCCTGAGCAGGAAGTATGCGGCCATCTGTGCTGCTAACCGATCATTGAACATGAATACGTCACCTGATCCTTTGTGTTTCTGATTTTGGGGCAAATGATTGTAGGAGGTCAACTATATTTGTCAATGCAATTATAGACCGCTATCTGCCGGAGAGGTTCAGAGTTTAGCTATGGAGGGTGAAAAGCCCGGGTTGTTCCGGGCATTTATCCTCTAATTTTTATATAGCAACAGACCAGTGATGATTTTCCGCTTTCAGAATTAGCTGCTCAATAGCGGCAGTCTCTTCATTTTCTGCCAGCAGTCTCAAAAAGAAGCTGACGTTGCTGCTTGTATCAACAGACTCCAGATACAGTGTGCGTAAAACTGCGTCGGATGTTCTGGGGATAACTGTCTGGTCCTTTTCCCATCGGGCAACAGTCTGGGTATCAACGCCCAGAATTTCTGCCAGATGCTTTTGAGACATACCCATTTCGACACGCAGGAATCGGATTTCCTGACCTTCCAGCGTACTTTTCTTTTCTGTAACGTTTTTAGCGATAACCCGGTGCAGGCCGTCTACGTCTTCGATGCCTACATAGGTATCACCATCAATATTCTCGACTTCATAGCCATCTTCCAGATAGATGTAGGACAATCCGCATTCTGTATAGTGATAATTCATTTTCAGTCCTCCATCGCTTATTTAACGATGACTGTTACCAGGTAAATGCCAGGTCGATCTTCCGGCCTGCGTACATCAATCACAAGCTCAATAGTGTCGCCAGAAGAAAACCCCATGAGATTAAACTTCCATGATCCCCTTGGGGTTTGGCAAGGGCTCTCTGTGATGTAGCTATGCCGAGACCTGAGTACATCAAAAACTTGCCTGTTAGAAACGCCCCGCTCAAGCATTCGCTCTTTGGCGTGCTGACCAAATCGCACATGCTGGGTATGGTTAGCGGCCAGATCGCGCACAATAGACAAAGCTGATTTCGGCTTGAGCGGAAATTCTTTTATAGTGAGAGGCTTTTTAGCGTCCATTACTTACCTATCATTTTGATAGCTAACAATATGATAGTTTATTTTATGCGGATGTGAAATGAATTTACGATAAAAGCCGAACCTCCAGCCACTCAATCAGCTTCACCACCTCCCGGTCTGGCAACCTCAGAAGCAAAAACAGCAAGCGCTGGTGAGCGGGCGACCCTATATCAACCCCCAGTAACAGCCAGTCAACAGAAGCCCCGGTAACCTGGTGAATAGCAACCAGTTCATTCATGGATGGCGTGGTCTTGCCCCTCTCCCATCTTGACCACTGGGCAGGGTTCCTATTGACCCGCCTTGCCATCTGCCCCTGGCTTTTCCGGAATGCCTTTCTTGTCTCTCTCAATCTCTCGCCGAATGTATTCATACAACTGCACCAATGTATCGTGTTGGCCTGTCAGAGCCGAAGGTGAGCCTAAAAAATTGCACAGGTCGCATTACTTTCATTGAAACCCTTGCGTCTTGTGCAACTGTGGACAATAAGGTGATCCAGATCAGCTTTTTATTCAGTACAGCTGCAACTATGGGCTACCAGTACTAGAAACAAATAATATAAATACTGTATAAATAGACAGTTTAAAAACTGTATGTAAGAACAGTAGTACATGGAAATAATAATAATGAAGTATGACCCGCTAGAGCGCCTTATCGAACTGGCAGAGTATAGCCATAGCGTTGCCAGCCTGTGTGAAAAAAACGACCTTGAGCAGAAGCTGACGGATCGTGAGCGAACGATGAAGGAGGCGCTGGAGAAAGTCAGCCAGGAAGCTGCTGAACTGGCAATAAGCCTGAACCCGATTATCAGCGCAGAGACCGGCGAGTGGGATTGGGGTGCCGGGCGCTGACAAGTCAACACGCGACCCCCTGAGTATTACCCGAAAGCTATTTCTCAGGACACCCGACCCAATGTGCCGTTTGTCCTGTGGGATGACGTTCCCACCGTGCTCGGTTGTCAGGCCGGAGGTGGAATGTAGAGGATGCCAGCTTGGGTGAATCACGGCAAGCACCTGAAGCTGCTTGCTTGTCAAAAGTGTGAAATTCAGGCTGTGTGCTATAGTGCGATGTACAGTATAAAAGTAGTGCCTGTCGTACAAAAATTACAAATTACAAACGGCCTCTTCACCCCTTAAAAATCAAGCACTTAGAAAATTCTCAAATTACAAAAAATGATCGTAACTTATTGAA
>NZ_JAPFCC010000001.1:6070000-6284089 GCF_025562715.2 Endozoicomonas gorgoniicola | reverse complement strand
AAGCCCGGCACCTGCACACGCCAGCTGGAAGCCCTTGCTGTTCTCAGTCAGGTAGCGGTACTCCGGAGAACTGACACGCACTGCCGGGTCGTTCATCTTCACCACGTCCTTCACTGCCTGTTCAATCACCGCCAGCCACAGTTTTTTTGTAACCTTGCAGGTTTTTCTTCACGGCATACCGCTCGCCGGTTTCCAGACCTTCAATCTGCTGAACGCTTTGGTTGCTCATGGCTCGATTCCCTTTTCGTCTGATGGCTTGATGGACAGCTCAGTGGTGAAAGCGGTTGCCGCTTCCGTGTTGTGGTAAGGCTCCGTACTGCCAAGAAGCCACAGCAGGTACACGACAAATCCGGCAAACATCGCACCGCCTGCCAGATCGTCCAGCAGAGTGTTGCCGTGTTCATCCTGTTCGGTGAAAGTTTTAAGCGTCCTGTTCATGGTCGGATTCCTTCCCCCGGGACTGGTTTTCAATAGCCAGTGACTTGCCGGTCTTTGACTCCATGCTGGCAATAAACTTTGCAACACTGGTGCGCTTGTCATTGATCTGCTGGGCAGGATTAACGCCACCCTGATAAACCCGCATAGCGGCATCGACATCACCGATCAGTGCAGGCAACTCTCTGCGACTATGCCCCTTGACTCCGTTTTGGTGAGTTGCCATGCCAACCAGCAGCTTTGGATAATCCTGCAAAGGTCTGACTGCATAGCCCTGATAGCGTCGTTCAAACTCCTTCTGCTGGAAGGGGTATTCGTTTTCATCAGCGCGGGTGCAGAAGTGAATCCAGCCGCCCATGTCGTCAATCACCCGATGGATGATCGGGTCATCAAAACACACGTCACGGTACGGCCCCTGAATCCGTAGCGCCTTGTCAGCCTTCACCCATGCCTGACCTGCCTGGCTGCCGGTATCGCCCTCGATGATGCGAATCAGGTCAGCCACTTTCGGCATGAACTGCCCCTTGTCCGGGCTCTGCATGTGCAGGCTGCAAGCTCGTTTGAGGTCAGGCAGCTCGAAACGTTGCAGGCCGAGCATGTAAACCTTGATGCCTGACGGTGACAGCTCGTTCCCGTAGTACTCAGCGATGCCGGTCATCAGGCTGGTGAACTCTTCCACCTGCTGGGGGTTTTTAACGTCCATGAGTACCCTCCCCGAACATTTCCGCCATCACCGCCTTAGCCGATGCCTGGGTCACACGACCGGCCTTGCTCATTTGCGCTACAGCGGGTTGGTCAGCATTGCGGATAAACCGGTCGATCTGGTCAGCATCCCGAAAGATCACATGAATCCCGTCGTACACCTGCCCCCGGTCGTTCTGCCCGATGTTGTGAGGTGTACGGCTACAGCCGTCGATGGCCTGCTTGAGTTGAATCACCGTGTAGCCAGACTTCAGTGCCTGACGAATGTACCGCTTGCGCTTGTCGTCCAGCTTGGCCTGCGGGTGGTTGAACACGGTTTGCCAGTGTTCGAACACGGTTGAGATTTCACCGGAACGGTTTGGCTTTGCCGGTTGATCAGGGAGTGAATCGGTCGGCATCGGTTCAGCGACCGCTGGACAAGCGTCGTAAGACGCAACTCCTTCCTTTCCTTTCCCTTCCCTTCCTTTCCCTTCCCCTTGAGAATTACCTTCACGCGTAACTATCGCGTCAGCCACGCGTGAAATATCAGTCTCTTTTTCTGGTTCAGACTGAGTGTTTACAAGGGTTTCAGACTTAATCAGTCTTGAATCACCACTCTCAACTGATGGAATGCTTGAGGCTTGCTCCTTGTTATTGATCATTTGATGACTGGTAAAGCTCGGAATACACCCGTATTCAACGCCTGAATTTTCGTAATGGACGAGAAAGCCACGCGTCTTTAACGCGTCAAGTACGCGTGTAAAGTCGATATCATCATAAGGAAGTATCTCGATCTTCAGGCGACGAGGACGCCAGGCGAACCGACCCTCCCGATCACAAACAGTGAAGAGACCTACAAAAGCAATCCTTAAAGGCAAGCCGGTTTCATGCTCAGCCTCAAAAAGTTCGTCATGCTTGAACAGGTCAGGCTTCACAGTGCGAATCCTGCTCATGCCCAGCCCCCCAGCACATCCCTGATCGTTTCAGTGGGAACCCCAAGGCCAAGCAACAGCTCAGCGATTTCAAGGTCATCCAGTTCAATCAGCTTTGCCAGCTTGACGATCCGCACCGCAGTAACGCCTTTGCCCGTTACACGACTAATGCCAAACGACGCTGACGTGCTGCCGGTAAAGCTGGTGCCTCTGGCCTGCTCGATTTCCTGCTCAGAGTCAGGTGCCAGCCAGTGGGGAGGCTTTTCGTCCGATACCGGAAGACCGGATACCTGAATCTCAGTCCACAGGTCGCGGGTAACGGCTTTCTCTTCGGCGTTCTCTTCCGTCACCAGCTCAGGCTTCTGCAAAAGGGACATGCCCAGCAGCAGGTTAGCGGGAGTGGTATCGAAGATTTGCGCCAGCTTGCGGACGTTGGAATCTTTCGGAAGGGTCAGCCCGGCTTCCCATTCCTGCAAGGTGGATTCACCGCAACCAATACGGTCAGCGGCATCGGTAATGCTCAGCCCCTCGCCTTCCCGCAGTGTCCTGATACACTGTCCCAGTGACTGGTAAGGACGTTGGGGGTTGTTTTTTTTGTCAGCCTTGACGATACTGTTATTGTTCATTGTGTTTTCCTATTTCACATTGGACGTTTGCTCAGGCCCCGGAAACGGGGTCTTTTACTTTCTGTACTTCTCCTATCAACTGCTCTACACCTTCACCGCTGAAATACTTCAACAGCGAACCTACCTTTAATTTGTTATTGCTAAACACCACCATTCTTGCGAGTCGCATTTTTGATGGGTGGTTCCTGCGCAAAGGGTTTGGCGACAGGTACACATTGCGAACTACATCCTTGCTGCACCCGACTCTTCTACAAAAGTCATCCCTTTCCTGCTCTGTTAGCTCCTTCCAGAACTTCTTAAAGTTCATTATCGTCTCCCTGTTTATTTCCTAAAGCAATAATAAAGATATTTGGTGTATATTAGCAAGCTCTATCAATCTTTTTTCGTCTACCTCTGCAAAATGCCTGCTATAAAATAAGCGGATGGACATCAGACAGATAAGGCGTACTAACGCCCTCCAGTTAATCAAAGAGAAAGGCATTACCAAGGCTAAGTTCGCTCGAACCCTTGGTAAGTCGCCCCAGCAGATTAATGAACTGCTTAAAGAGAAAAATCCGAAAAACATCGGACATAAAATTGCCAGGCAGATAGAGGAGTCTTTTGGCCTTCCTGAGCAATGGCTGGATCAAAAGCAGAACCAAGATGAAAGCTTTACTGCATTCAGTACTGTTCTTGACTCTTACAGGCAAGCTGAACGTTTGGCGGCAACCTATACACAAGCGCAACGTGACTGGCTAAAAGGCAGAAAGCATGTAACCCGTCAAATTGAAGATGAGCTTGAATCCCGGTTATTAGAGAACGGCCTTCAGTTATTAGATTCTGGAAACTCGGAATTTCGTGTAGCCACCCCCTCTAAATCACTGGTTACAATCAGCCTGTTCATTCCTATGCCGGGCTTTACTGGCTGGCTCTGTCCACCAATAACCCCAATGCAGCCAGACTTTCTGGCTATTGCCCTGATAGGCGACTATTGTCTTGATTTTGCCTTTATACCCAGAGAGGAATATCAGGTGCTACGCAGCAAAGAAAAGCCGCGTATTGACATCAACACTAAGGATGGAACTGCAAGTGGTAAAAGCCTTGAACCGTGGGTGAATCGCTTTGACCTAATTTAACAACACAGGAGAAATAAAAATGATAAAAACCTCCCTACTTCTCATGCTGTCTACACTAGCAATGACCTCTATTGCCTCCGACGAACAGGAGTCTGAGATATATAACGAGATAGCAAGCAGTAAAAATGGACGTTATGTGTTTTCGCAAATATCTGAAATGCGAAGAGATCAATACATGCTAGATACCAAAACTGGCCGAATATGGGTCATAACGGTAAATAAAGATGAGGATCTCTTCCTTATGCCGATACCTTTTAGTGATGGGAGAGGTCTTAGTACTCAGCTGCCAGTCCCGTTAGAATATCTGCTCGAATTAGAAACCACGCATCGCGACATTAGAGATCAAGCATTATATGAACAGGTAATGTCTGAACTTGATATACCTGACCAAGCTAAAACTAACAGAGCAACTCCGCCGAAATAACTCTTACGAAAAGAGTCTCCATTCAAGCCCGTCATATTTAGCCGATTATGCAGTTCGGCCTACAAGCACCTAAACAAATACCTTCAATAATCATGCTTTCAACCGGGAGTTGATACTTTTGTACTTCCATTGATTTAGCTACATTTTACCAATACACATAAATACACCTTTTATAAACCTTTTGTGTTGACACAATAAACAAATAGGACTAACTTATAGATCAGAGCAAACAAAAAGACAAAATAGGAACAAAAACAATGAACGGAACCCCCTACTGCCACGTTTCGGCACAAATAGACCAGCACGCCCACGATGAGGGCTTGCGTGAAATCAGAGAGCTTCAGATTGAAAGCCTGAGTGAAGAGGTTTACGACAACGGCAAGAAAACTCTGGATACCTCCCGCGTACATATCGCCCCACGTTTCCACCACCTGCAAGTCAATGACGACGTTCTGAACACCTTGCGCCTTCTGTGGGACGACCCAGACCTGACCCTGAATAAGGCCATTGACCTGATCGTCAGGGAAAAGCTGGAGCCGCAACAATGAACGCATCAGACATCATCCTGAAAAGTCGTCTGGACAGTGCCAGACACAACGTTAAAACCCTGATGGATAAAGTCAGCAATGCTTGTGAAAAAGTCGATCAGGCGACCATAGAGTTCTATCACTATCAGGAAAAGCTGGAAGAAGCCCGGGCAGCAGAAAAAGCACTGGCGGATGAGTACAACAAAAACTGGCTGGAGGGGATGTGATTATGGGTAATTATCAAAACAACACCGCACGCCAGCCCCTGCAAATTGAAGGCACTATAGAGGCCATGCAATCAAAATTCACGCAGATTGCCGCCGCTGAAAATCTGGTGAAGTGGGCAGAAGAAAGCCAGTTCGCCATTGAGGTGCTTTATAAAAACCCATTTTTGCAGAAGTGCGACCCGGTCAGCATTCAGAACGCCATTATCAATGTTGCGTCTGTTGGCCTGACGCTGAACCCTGCTTACGGGCTGGCTTATCTGGTGCCTGAATACAACAAAGCGGCATCCCGTACTGAGTGCCAGTTGAGAATCAGCTTCAAAGGCTTGATGAAAGTGGCTGTCGATAGTGGCGCAATAGCTTTCGTGAAGGCTGAAATAGTCTGCGAGTCTGACCATTTTGAATACCTGGGACCTTGCGAAAAGCCCGTACACCGAATGAACCCCTTTGCTGATCGTGGTCAGACGACGGGTGTTTATTGCATAGCAAAAACCGCAGCTGGTGACTACCTGACCGACGTAATGAGCAAGGCTGAGATTGATTACATCAAGAGCAAAGCCAAGACAAAGGCGGTCTGGGAAAGCTGGTATGGCGAAATGGCTAAAAAGGCCATCATCAAAAGAGCTTCCAAGCAATGGCCTTCTGCGGGTCAGTCCGAACGGTTTGCTGAAGCGGTCAACGTCGTTAATCAGCAAGAAGGTAATGAGCTTGAAGGTCAGTTTAAGGTCGTTCAGCAGGAAGTAACAGAGCCTTTAAGTGTTCAGTATTACCCCGGTGAAAACTTCCTCAGCAACTTCCCGAAATGGCAGCAAGCTATCCAGAGCGGAAAAACCAGCCCGGAAGCCCTGATTGCCAAGATCGAAACCAGGGGCGTGCTGACTGACCAGCAAAAACAACAGATCAATGCAGTAGGGAGAGCGTAATGAAATACATTAACGTACAACAGGGTTCACAGGAATGGCTCGACCTGAGAGCCAACCACTTTACCGCCAGCGAAGCTCCAGCCATGATGGGCGCTTCCAAATACACCAGTCGGGATGAACTGCTAAAGCAGAAAGCCACCGGGCAGACCAAAGAAGTCACCCTGCAAATGCAGGCACTGTTCGACCGGGGTCACGCCGCCGAAGAAGCAGCCCGTCCACTGGTGGAAGCCATGATTGGTGAAGAGTTGTATCCGGCCACTGCCGTTGGTGATCATAACCTGCTGGCATCTTACGACGGCATTACCGTTGATGACTTTATTGTGTTTGAGCACAAGCTCTGGAATGAAAAGCTGGCGGTTCAGGTTCGTAACAATGACCTGGAGCCTCACTACTACTGGCAGCTTGAACAGCAGTTACTAATCAGCGGTGCAGAGAAGGCGATTTTTGTCACCTCCAATGGTACACAGGAACAATTCGAATCCATGGAATACCTGCCTGTTCCTGAGCGACAGCAGGCGCTTATTAAAGGCTGGGAACAATTCGCCATTGACCTTGGCAACTTCCATCAGGAACAGCAGCCTGAAGTTATTCAACCTGTCGGTAAGGAACTGATGGAACTGCCCGCCCTGAGTATTCAACTGGTCGGTGAGGTGAAAAACTCTAACCTGCCCGCTTTCAAATCTCAGGCTCTGTCGTTTATCCAGTCCATCAATACCGACCTGCAAACCGATCAGGACTTTGCCGACGCGGAACAGACCGTCAAGTTCTGCACCAAGGCTGAAAAGGAACTGGATATCGTTAAGAAGCAGGCGCTGGCACAGACCGCCGACATTGACGAACTGTTCCGCACCGTGGATCACCTGAAGGAAGAAATGCGCAGCAAGCGACTGGAGCTGAACAAGCTGGTCAAGGCTCGCAAGGATGCTATCAAGCTGGAAGTCATTGCCGACGCACAAAGCAAGCTGAATGAACACATCACCCAGCTCAACCTCAGGCTTCCTGTTTCCATTCCTGCCGTTGTCGCTGATTTTCAGGGCGCCATCAAAGGCAGAAGCGCAATCAAGAAAATCCGTGAAGCCGTCAATGACACTTTAGCCCAGGCTAAGATCGAGGCCACCGGCTACCGGGAAAAGATCGAAACCAACCTGACCTTCTTTGAAGACACTGCCAGAGACTACGATTTCCTGTTTGCGGATATTCAGGACGTACTGGTCATGGAATACGACCATATGAAGCTGGTTGTTGAATCCAGAATCAATGAGCACAAGGCCGCCGAAGAAAAACGCCTTGAAGCAGAACGGGAACGGATTCGCCTGGAAGAAGAACGGAAGGCAAAAGAAGCGCTTCAGAAAAAAGCCGATGCTGAGTTTGCCCGGCGCATGGAAGAAGAGCTTGCGGTTCCGGAAGTTGCAGAAGATCACTCGCTGATTTGCGGCAGTGAATTTCCAAGCGATGAGCCACTTGCGGCTTTACCGGAAGCAAAAACGACAAAGGCCGTTGACTTCAATGACTCTGAATTAAAGGCGGCAGTAGCCAGCCGTGATGACCGGGAAGCCCTTGAATACTTCTTTGGTGATGAAGAGCTTCACGAACTGCAATACAGCGATGATGAAGCTGAATACGAACTGGAAGTCATCGTTCGCCGGGTTCGGATTAAACAAAAAGCAGCTTGAAGGTTTGCTGTGCAGGCTGGTCACCTGATCCCCAAACGACCACGGATTAACACGCGCCCCCTGGGTGTTCCTGAGCATGAACTGAAAAGGCTCGGTTTAAACAACGATAAGGAAAGGAGATTTCATCATGGCAAGAGGCGTAAACAAAGTCATCCTGATCGGCAACCTGGGCGGCGACCCTGATGTACGGTTTACGCCGAACGGTTCCGCCGTGGCAAACCTGAACGTCGCCACTTCTGAAAGCTGGACAGACAAGAACAGCGGTCAGAAGCAGGAGCGTGTTGAATGGCACCGTGCTGTGGTATTCGGCAAGCTGGCAGAGATTGCCCAGCAGTACCTGAAGAAGGGAAGCAAGGTTTACCTGGAAGGCAAACTGCAAACCAGAAAATGGCAGGACAAGAACACCGGGCAGGATCGCTACACCACAGAAGTCATCGTTGACGGTTTCTCTGGTCAGCTGCATATGCTGGACAGTCGGCAGGATGACCAGAACCAAAGCAATCAACAAGGTGGCTATCAGCAACCCCAACAGGTAGGCTACCAACAGCAACCGGCAGGGCAGCAGCCAGCCCACACACAACAGCAGGGGCAGCCCTACCAGCAGCAACCACAAAACTATCGGGGTGGGTAATGACCTGCGCATTCAGTGCCAAAAAAGCAAAGACCCCGAAGTATCAGCCAAAAGGCAGCATGTGTATGAATTGCCGGCGCCTGAAGCAGGATTGTTCAGACCTGAGCTTTTCAACCATGCCGGTGATTGAGAAGCACCGGGATGGACTGGTGGTTAAGTGTGTGCGGTTTGAATCAGGAGACAAGGAATAAAAGCCATGTACGAAAAAAAAGACTATCAAATCTGGCGCAGTACTGCCGGTTATGAGTTTAGAGCCCTTTGTGTTGATCAGGATGGTGAGCCAGTGCTTGATGTTCACGAAGATACCCCTGATGACGAGATATGGAATATATTATTTTGGATTAGACATGCTTATGAGAATGGGGTTAGAGCTGGCAAGGAAGACAATACATGGATAGATGCTGATAAAGAATTGCCAGAAGATGACGTTCCAGTGCTGGTTTATTTCGGTGATGACATTGATGTTGAAATTGATTATTGCAAGACCGGAGAGCATTACGGAACGACTTGGTTTGCTAATGATCCAGATCGGGCAATTACAAAGTGGAAGCCATTTAATAAACCAGGCAATTAAACCGGAAGAGAAAGTGACACCAATAAGAATGGCGATGATTCAGGTTTCAAGGCTGCGTGAAAAATCCAGCAAGCCAGAGATTTATAAGTTGTCTGCTATATGGTGGAGACTTCAATCAATGGAATCGAAAGATCCCGAAACTTGCTTGAAGTTCTCCCGACAACAGTACGCACTTTATTTAGATATGAAAGCCAGACCGGAGCATTACCAGGAAAGGCTAAGAAACCGAACAGACTACCAGTGGAGTCAGTATGAAAGACTTTTTTAAAACCCCACTTGCCTCAATGGTTGCTTTCTTCCTGATCGGTTGTCTGATGATGTCTGGAATGAAAGCTGTCGAGTGGCTGATACCAGCCCCAGAGAAAACTGTAAATTTACTGGTTTGTGTTGCTGATGCTGATGGAGCTATCGGCCACTGCAAACCTTTCACTGACTACGTGGCTGATTCAGGCAGCTAACCCCTTTATCAACGGTGTGCCGAAGGCGCATCCGTTGGATAAAATTGTTATGTGGCAATAGGCACGAACTAGAAGGATAAAGAAAATGGCAGAACTGGTTTTAACAGAAAAAGAAAAGGCCGACCCGACGTATTTAGATTGGAGCGATGAAGCACTGGGCAAACTGGTAAAGAGAACCGCCATCAAAATGCAAGATGAGTTTGGTCAAGATGCCGCACATATTACATGCGGCGCTCACCTGCTTATCAGTTTGGCTGAAAAAAGTAACTCGGCAGAAACTACTTTGACCTTTAAGGGTGTTTCTCATGCCGGAGAACCCAAAGGGGACTGGAAGATTGTAATAACTCGCACAGACACATAACCCCGTTTTCAGGGGCGCAGCGTAGCGGAGTCCCTTGGAAAACTTTGTTATCTGGCGGTAAACGAGGAACTCGCAACATGGAAATTAGGACACTACCAGCTATACAAAATATCAATGGAGAGCTGGAACCAATAAGAGTTGGTAAGTGGTACACAGCAAGTTACGGATACGAAGTAGTGACAGGTTACTGTGTTGATGTTTTACCCACTGGCTGCATATTGAAATTCAGATGGGGAGATATATTCAGGAGTCGTTACTACATCGACTATTCACTTATAAAAGGTGAATGTAACGACCCAAGGGTTATCGCAAAAGCACTTAGGCTGATTGGAGCCAGATAACGCCTGGTTCAGTGGCAGCCGTAGGCTGTCCATTGGAAGCATTTGTTATGTGGCTGGTTCCAACTTGGAACATACCACGAACAATTTCTATTTTGGAAAGAGTTGGATTAAGCATGAAAAAATATATGTTTGAGGTCTGGCTAACAATAGGTCTATTCGGTGTCGCTATCACTGATTATGACGATCCAGACGGTGCGCTCGAAGGGAACCTGAACGCCATTGGTATAGAGAACTGGATAGAGAACTGGATAAAACCTCAAACTGAAAACGGATTAGAGGTTGGTAACTGGCATTTGAAAGGCACGATTGATGCCACAGACTTCAGTTATACCATTGATTACGCTATGCCTGATTAAGCCACATAACGCAGAGTTGAGTGGCGTGCCGTAGGCACGTCCATTCGAACGACTTGTTATCTGCCGATTGGCACGATCTCAACGACACTGGTGTCGTTAACATACAGGACTTGAAACATGGATATATCAGAACTGCTTGCACCAGCGTTAAGGCAATACAGGCACAACTCAGAAGATGGTTTTGTGTGTGGCTATGACCAGAAAGAAATAAGAAAAATCGTGAGCAAATTGAAAAGCGATTTGGATGAAGCTGATCGTAGAGCCGGTGCAGCCGAAAGAGAGAAAGTTCGATTAAAGGAATCGGCACAGGCTAGACGTGACTGGCTACGCAGGGCAAAAGAAGAAGCTGGATACCATGATTCAGTTTCATTCGATACTGTCTGGGACGAAACACTGAAATTAGCCAAAGGCAGATAACCCTTAGTAGGTCAACTGGCTCTGGATAATGCCAATTCACGGGATTATCCATACCAGTCCGCCTAATACTCAAAAAACAATTGGTTTCGAGAATTATACGGACGCATCCGGTTTTTCTCATTAACAACAGTACTAAATAAAAAAATCGGCTAATTAAGCTGACGGGGAGCTTTTGCGCCATGGAAAAGGAAAACAAAAAATATCGAATCAATCCTCAAATGGGGCTTAATTTCTCGGGGGAGCTGATCGTTGATAATTTCGCTGGTGGCGGTGGGGCAAGTACCGGTATTGAAATGGCTCTGGGCAGACCGGTTGATATAGCCATCAACCACGACCCGGAAGCTATCGCAATGCACACAATTAATCACCCGCACACAAAACATTACTGTGAATCCGTGTGGAAGGTTGACCCAGTAAAAGCCTGCAATGGTCGTCCCGTGGGTTTAGCCTGGTTCTCACCTGACTGCACTCACCACAGCAAAGCCCGTGGCGGCAAACCAAAAAGCAAGAAGATTCGGGGGTTAGCCTGGGTAGCGGTTCGCTGGGCCAAACGAGTTAAACCCAGAGTCATTATCCTGGAAAACGTGGAAGAGTTTCAGGACTGGGGACCACTGCTTGAAAACAACCAACCCTGCCCGATCCGCAAGGGCGAAACGTTCAAAGAGTTCGTGCAGAAGCTAAACAGTCTCGGCTACAAAGTTGAGTGGAAAGAACTGAGAGCCTGTGACTACGGCGCTCCGACTATCAGAAAAAGACTGTTCCTGATTGCTCGCTGCGATGGTCAGCCTATTGTCTGGCCTGTTGCGACTCATGGCCCGGGTACTCACCAGCCATACAGGTCAGCGGCTGAATGTATCGACTGGAGTATTCCCAGTCAAAGTATCTTTGAAAGAGCCAGGCCACTGGCAGATAACACTCTGCGCAGAATCGCCAAGGGTATACAGAAGTTTGTCGTTAATGATCCAAAGCCGTTCATTGTTCCTATTGCGCATTATAACGGTCGTGACCTGGTACATGATATTGAACAACCGATCAGAACAATCACAGCTTCACCAAAGGGCGGAGCCTTCTCTCTGGTGACGGCCTTCATCGCCAAACACTACACAGGCGTGACCGGCTCATCAATAAAAGAGTCTCTGCACACCATAACCACTGCTGATCATAACGCACTGGTGACAGCCCAACTGGAAAAGAGAAACAACCACTCTGAGAAAGTTCACGCTTTTCTGGTGAAGTACTACGGATCAGGCGATAACGCTGTCTCACTGCGAGAGCCTATCCACACCATTACAACCAGAGAACGTTTCGGTCTGGTGACTGTGAAAGGTGAGCTGTACCAGATTGTTGATATCGCTATGCGGATGCTTTCTCCCCGGGAACTCTATAACGCTAATGGTTTTACGGTGGATTACATCATTGATCGTGATGCCAGTGGCAAAAGGCTCTCAAAAAAGAGTCAGGTAGCTCGATGCGGAAATGCCGTACCGCCACAGTTTTCAGAGGCTCTGGTAAAAGCCAATGTTCTTGCTATTGAAACATCCGAGGTGGCCTGAAATGGAAACACACAATCAACAGGCTTCAATTTTCGACGGATTTTCAAAGCGCCTGCAAATGACCGAATCCATCGAAATGACCATTCAAAGCATGAACGCTTATGGCCCGGATCATGACCACTGGGTTACAACCTGGTCCGGCGGAAAAGACTCAACGGCGCTAGTAACGCTTCTGGTCTATCTGATGGAAACCGGAAAAATCCCAACTCCAAAACGATTTACCGTCCTGCTTGCCGATACACGCATGGAACTACCCCCTCTGGCCATTGCCGCCAATCAAATCAGTGAAGAGCTGGAAGAAAGAAATATAGAGTTTTAGCGAGTAATGGCAGACCTTGATAACCGCTTCATGGTTTATATGCTGGGTCGCGGAGTTCCTCCACCGAATAACGGAACCCTACGCTGGTGTACTCCCAGAATAAAAAATGAAGCCAATGGAAGAAGCCCTTAACCATCTGGCAAATGAGAGTGGGAAAATCCTGACCATTACAGGTGTTCGTCAGGGAGAGTCAGCCATCAGGGACAGCCGCATCATCATGAGCTGCGGCAAGGATGGGGCTGAATGTGGTCAGGGCTGGTTTCAGGAAGCGCTACCTAATGCAAAAGGGCTTAGAAACCGAATTAGCACACTGGCTCCCCTGCTGCACTGGCGAGTCTGTCACATCTGGGAATGGCTGAAGCACTGGGCTCCTTCCTATGAGTTCGGTGACTGGTCAACCGCTGCAATCGCTGATGCCTACGGAGGTGATGAAGCTGAAGAAGTAAATGCCAGAACAGGCTGCATTGGTTGCCCTTTAGCGCAGGAAGACAAGGCGCTGGCAACCGTCATTCAGCAACCGCACTGGGCATACCTCAAACCTTTAACCGGACTAAAGCCATTATACGAACAACTCAGGCTGCCCGGTAACCGGCTTCGCCAGCCTGCCGGTAAAACCAACAAAGACGGCTCCCTTGCAGCAGGCCAGCAAAGAATGGGGCCATTAACCATGGATGCCCGCTTATGGGCTCTTGATGAAGTCTGTCGCATTCAGGATCAGGTTAATGATCAGGCTATGCGAACCGGCAGACCGGTTATTGATCTGCTGAACGATGAAGAGAAGCGGAGGATTCTCCAACTCATTAACGCGGACACCTGGCCCCAGGACTGGAGCGGCACCGAACCACTGGCCAGTGAACCGCATCACAAGATGTTTGATGACGGTGCAACTTTGGAAGACTTGTTTGTGGGGCATTGATGCTATGGAAAACGATCTGGAAGACCTGACCGCAACCGCCCAACTCTACAGCCAAAATAACTAAAAGGGAGAGAAACCATGTCTAATCTAACCACCTTTAACAACCCACTGTTCGGAAGCCTGCGCACCGTAACCGGGGAAGATGGTGAAATTTGGTTTGTTGCAAAAGATGTCACTGACTCGCTCGGATTCAGGGATGCCTACAACGGAACCAAGCACTTAGACAGTGACGAAAAGGGTACTACTACTATGAGTACCCTTGGTGGAGATCAAAAAGTAAGCATTATCAATGAATCTGGACTCTATTCTTGCGTATTGAAGTCACGCAAGCCGGAGGCTGCAAAATTCAAGAAATGGATTACTTCAGAAGTCCTGCCCTCCATTCGCAAAACCGGAAGCTACGGCATCAGTGAAATCGACTGGAGCGATACCCGTCAACTGGCAGGCATTATCCATCAGTCCGTTACAAGGGTCGTAAAACTACAGGAGGTCATCGAACACCAGACCGCCCAGATTGAGCAACAATCCAGCAAGATAGAAAAGGATCAGCCCAAGGTTCACTTCTACGAGCAATACGCCAACCGTGAAGGGCTTTTCACCCTGCAAAACGCCGGTCGCCTGCTGACAGGCAAGCCCAACAAGTTCATTCAGGGCTTGAAAGGTGAATACCTCTTCTATCAGGGAACCGCCCTGGTGGCCAAGGTTCGCTATACCGAGCAGAACATTTTTGAAGTAAAGGCCACCATTGTTGACGACAAGGCAAGAATGCAGACCTACGTGACACCAAAGGGTATTCAGTACTTTGCTAAAAAGCTGGGTGTTGAGCTGGAAGAAGCCTGTTAAGAAATTGGATGTTCTGGCTTGTCAGGGTGTACAGCCAGTTGATTATTGAGGTGAGTGATGAACGATCTGGTATTTATCAAAGGCAATAAGCTCAGGACAAATTCACTGCTGCTTGCAAAGCATTTCGGCATTGAACATGCCAGCGTAGTGCAGAGTATTGAAAAAGGGGCTGAAGATGGCCGGATTCAGGGAAACGACATTGAGTTGACCTGTCTTTTTGATCAGGGCAAAAGGCAAACTGCCATCGAGCTTTCAGAGCGAGCCTTGATTCTAGTCGCCGCACAGCTTGCAATACATAGACCCCAGCGTATTTATCTGTCCGTTATTGATCAAATCATGAAAGCCCGGACACGCCTTTAAGAGAGTAGGTGATGCTATGGAAAGTAATAAAAACAACCAGCAGCTTATTAAAGAAGCACAGCTTAAAGACTGGACTGGTTTCAAGCAGCAAAAGCCACTGATCGACTTCCTTATCGAAAATAATATCCCTTTCGCCAGAGGTAAGGGCGGCGAAATAATTACCACTATCAACCAGATAGACACTACCCTGAGTGGCAAAAAGAAAGAAGAATGGGATTGGTAATAAATGGGCAGAAAAAGAAGTAGCAGTCTCCCACCCGATGTATTCAAGCAAGGTAAGAGGTACGTTCACTGGCCTTATCTTGGCTGCATAAACGGCAAGCCTTCAAGAGGTGAGCAGACTGTACTCTGTAGTGATAAAGAGCCTTTGCACAGGGTCTGGTTCGAATACAAAAAATTCATTGAAGGTAATGAAAGAACTATCGAATGGATGCTTAAGGCTTATCTTGATTCACCTGAATTCAAAGAACTTGCCGTCAAGACTCAGGAAATGAGGCTGATCTACTTCCATAAAATTTGCACCAAAAAAGGCAAAAAAGGGAACGCCTTTGGAAAGTGTCCTTTGGAAAGAGTCTCGCCACCCCTGATTAAGAAATACCTGCTGACCGTTGACGGAAATGCCACCAGAAACAAACACAAGGGGTTTATGGCCGCTGCATGGAAGTGGGCTGTCGGAGAATTTGAAAACATTCCACCCAACCCATTTGACCAATTAAAAATCAGCTTCAAGGAAGATTCACGTCAGGATGTTTATGTCACTGATGACACATACGAAAAAGTATTTGCTCATATACGGCCTGCCTACCAGGCTGCTATGGAACTGGCGTACCTTTGCCGCGCCAGAGAAGCTGAAGTGTTAGAGCTGAAAGATGACGACCTGCTTGAAGAAGGCATATTACTCCGCAGAGATAAAGGTTCAATAACCGAGCTGACCAAATGGTCTCCCCGGTTGAGGGAAGCTATAGAGTTAGCCAAAAGCGCCTGCCGGGCAACAGGATCAACACGCTTAATCCATGATCCAGACGGAGCCTCGATAGCTCCACAGACGTTTTCAAACCGGTTCAGAAAGACTATGACCCGACTGGTCAATAAAGGCGTAATCACGCCAGAAGAAAAATTCACGTTCCACGATCTAAAGGCAAAAGGCGTTAGCGACCATACCGAAAATTACTCCGGACACAAGACGCTTAGCTCCAAGAAAGTGTACCTTCGTACAGCCGTAAAAATAGACAGTACCCGTTAACCGGGTTCTACGACGCAAGTCTGACAAATGGCATTTTTTGTAATTTTTTTTGTAATTTTTTTGCCTCAAAAACAAAAAAAAGACCCAAATCAAACGACGTGGGTCTTTTTGTACGGATTGCCTAAATCAGCGCAAGCCCTTGATATTACTGGAACATGGCACTGATGGATTCTGCATTGCTGATTCTGCGCACAGACTCAGCCAGCAGCGGGGACATATCCAGCTGGCGGATACGACCCAGAGCCTGAGCAGCCGGGCTCAGAGGGATAGTGTTGGTCACTACCAGCTCATCCAGCTGGGAGTTGGCAACATTTTCCAGCGCACGACCGGACAGAACCGGATGCGTGCAGTAAGCGATAACCTGGGTGGCACCCTTTTCTTTCAGGGCAGCCGCAGCGGCACACAGAGTACCGGCCGTATCGACCATATCGTCAACCAGTACGCAGGTACGGCCGGATACGTCACCAATGATGTTCATCACTTCAGATTTGTTGGCTTCCGGACGACGCTTGTCGATAATCGCCAGTTCAGTGTTCAGACGCTTGGCAACAGCACGGGCGCGAACGACACCACCGTGGTCAGGAGAAACGACCATCAGGTTTTCGTAACCCTGACGCTCCATATCGTCCAGCAGAATCGGAGAGCCGTAGATGTTGTCTACAGGGATGTCGAAGAAACCCTGAATCTGGTCAGCGTGCAGGTCAACAGTCAGTACACGGTCGACACCCACGCTGGCAATCATGTCAGCAACGACCTTGGCACTGATTGGCACACGACTGGAGCGAGGACGACGATCCTGACGCGCATAACCGAAGTAAGGCAGTACTGCCGTGATACGAACTGCGGAAGAGCGGCGCATGGCATCAGCCATTACCAGCAGTTCCATCAAATTATCGTTGGTAGGAGCGCAGGTGGACTGAATAATAAATACGTCCCTGCCTCGCACGTTTTCCTGGATCTCAACAGCAATCTCGCCATCGCTGAAGCGACCGACATAAGCCTTTCCTAAAGGAATGTGCAGGTGATTAACAACCTTGTGAACCAGCTCAGGGTTTGAGTTGCCGGCAAACACCATCATTTTCGACACGGGTAAGTACCTTGCTCTCGACGTGGGTGTAGGAGGATGATTTTCTGTGTGCGATGTTCGCAGCAGTAAGGACTGCTACTAGCAGGAAGAGAAGATTCAGCAAAATGGCTGGGGTAGCAGGATTCGAACCTGCGCATGACGGGATCAAAACCCGTTGCCTTACCGCTTGGCGATACCCCAGTAGCTTTGGAGGCTATAAATTCGTTTGCAGTGAACGCTGCAGCTGTGGAAATCATGTCGTACATGCTTCGAGCTGATGCACTGTCTGCCGCCTGTGCAGAGTGCTGTGTAGCGGAGATGTATTCACGCCACGGGCAATAAAAGCCTCTATATCAGAGCCCGAATCAGAGCTTATTGTCACCTTAGCCGATTCCGCTTGTTCGCGACTGGCAAATGGCGCAAACACACATGCACCCGATCCGCTCATCATAGCTCGCCCTATGCTCGAATTTGGGACATTATCCAACAGCCGTATGCAAGATTCAACTTCAGGATAAAGTCTCCGAACCAACGGTTCAAAATCATTATGTAGCCGATTTTGACACCTCTGTTCTTCGTACGTTTCCAACGCGGCGCACACTTTAATCGCCGGTGTATCTCTTGTCAAATCCCTGTGGACATACATTTTTACGGTATTTACATGACAATCAGGCACCAGAACCAGATACCAGTATTCCGGTGGGTGAGCAGGCGTAAGAACCTCTCCCACCCCTTCGGCAAACGCCGCAAAACCGCGTACAAATACCGGCACGTCAGCCCCCAGCTGCAACCCCAGTTCAGCCAGACGCCCCTCTGACAGCTGCAAATCCCAGAGAAGATTCAACCCAAGCAATGCTGTGGCTGCATCCGAACTACCGCCACCGACTCCCCCGCCCATCGGCAGCCGTTTGTCCAGACGGATAAGGGCTCCCTGCTGCGTACCTGTTTCCTGCTGTAACAGACGGGCAGCTTTAAGAATCAGGTTGTCGTCGTTGACCAGCTCAGGAAGGTTACATTCCAGCTCCAGTGAGTCCTGCAGGGTAAAACCCAGCTCATCGCCATAATCAAGAAACTGAAACAGCGTTTGCAGGGCATGATAACCATCCGGCCGACGTCCGGTGATATGAAGAAACAGATTCAGCTTGGCAGGCGCTGGCAACACCAGTTCAGACTTCATGAATTGCAACCATCGTGTTTAAAGTTAGTGTTTAAACTTACCGTTAAAAGAATGTGAGATTATTTAACCTGCCAGCGTCTGGCAACCAGTGTCATTCGAATATCGCCTTTTTCGACCCTGATCCGCCCCGGCAGGGACACTGGAGGCTGGTTCTGGTATTCCAGATAGTCAATCGTCCAGCCAGCCTGTTTCAGGTGTGACAACTGTCCCTCATTGTCCAGCTGCATGGACGTTTCCTGAATATCCGGCACCGGCACACCCTGAATCCAGAATCGCAGGTAGCTGACCGGCAACTGCCAGCCAGTCAGGTCGTACAGCAGGGCTTCTGGTGTACGACCCTGATAACGTTTGCCGTCGGCTTCAACCACGATACCATGGTCGTTACTTTCGATCTTCGCCAGCGACTGCCCCAGCGGACCATCCAGATACACGGTAAAATCCTGCCGGTTCTGCAACCATTCCACCGACATGGAGCCAGACTGGTCGGGTACCCGCAGGCCCAGTTTGCCCATCAGCTGCCAATGATTCATCTGTTGCAGTGCCTTATGGCGGGTTTCCCATAATGTCTGCCGAAGCTCTAATGGCAATTCAGGCTCTTTGGGCGTGGTAGCACAGCCACTGACCAGAATAATCAGCAGCAGTGCAGGCAGAGAAAATAAATTACGCATGACGGATTGTGATACACCTTTAAACGACAACTAATTATCAGCCAGTCAGGGCCTGGAAGCCACCGGGGCAGAAGCAGCTTTACTGTTCCCTTTCGGTTCGGCCTGCTTCTCCAGCCGCTCCCTGGTACTCCTGAGAATTTCACTTTCAGGTTTTTTCTCCAGAGCCTCTTTCCACAGAGCTATGGCTTCATCCCTGCGTCCCATCATCCAGAGTACTTCCCCCAGGTGCGCAGCCACCTCATGGTCGGGAAACTTCTCATAAGCCTGCTTCAGGTACTTCAGCGCCGCTTCAAGGTTGCCCAGCCGGTAATTAACCCAGCCCATACTGTCCATGATCGCCGGATCATCGCTATCAATAGAGTAAGCTTTCTCAATCAGTGCCCTTGCTTCTTCATACCGGTCCGTGCGATCAGCAAGGGTGTAACCCAGGGCATTTAAAGCAGCAGCGTTGTCGGGCTGCAGTTTGATAATGGTACGAAGGTCTTTTTCCAACCCCTCCAGCTTGCCCAGCCTTTCCTGCAACATAGCACGGGCATAGAGCAGGTTGACGTTTTCCGGGTGACGAAGCACTGCGGCATCAAACAGACCCAGCGCCTCGTTGTATTCCCCTGCACCCGTTAGTATCTCCGTTTCGAGCATATACAGCTGAACAGCGTGTATCGGGTAACGATTACGCGCTTCACCCAGATATTTTCTGGCATCCTTCAGCCGCCCCTGTGACAACATAAGCTGCACCAGCGACACCTGCGCTCGCATAAACTCTTTTCCGGGCGGCACATTCAGAAAGTACGTTTCTGCCTCTTTTAAATTCCCTTTCTTTTCACTGATTCGACCCAGATAGTAATAGGCAGTTCCTTTGCGCTGCCCCAGTTTCAACAACCGTTTAAAGTAGGTCTCGGCACGGTCCGGCATATCATTTTCAAGGGCGATCAAAGCCAGGGATATCAGGATTTCAACATCGTGGGGCGACTGTTTCAGCAGTTCTTCAAACTGAATACGGGCTTGATCCAGCTTGTTCAGATGAACCAGCACCCGGGCATAAAGCAACCGCAGCCGGGGACGATCCGGATGAAGCTCAACAGCATCCGCCAGCATCTGTTCGGCTTCCTCGCCGCGTCCCAGCTGGTTGAGAATGCGCCCTTTCAGTATCAGCGCCTTAACATACTCCGGGTCACGTTTGAGCAACTGATCACACAACAGCATGGCTTCATCGTTACGACCAGCCTGTTGCAGCAAAATAGCTTTACCAAGCATCAGAGAGCGGTGATACGGATACTCTTTCAGAATGGTATCAAATGTCTTCAGCAAGCTGTCACGGTCTTCGTCAGACAGTTCTGCTGCGCTTGAGGCGAGAAAGTCAAAATTGGCTTCACCATGCAGATCCAGGATTTTGCGCATCTGGTCAACCGCACGATCAAGCTGCCCGTCCCTGACCAGCTCTATGGCACTGGCCTGTAAAGCGTGGGCATCATCTGGCGCCAACTCTGCCCACAACAGGGCAGCATCCAGAGAGGCTTGCCTGGCGCCAATAAACATACTGATCTGATAGGCTCGTTCAGCCACTCCAACATCCCGGGTTTTGTGAGCCTGTTTAAGGTAATTACCCAGTGCAAGATCGTAGCGCTTGCGCTGCCCCCCAAGCTCAGCGACCAGCAGGTCATAAACCGTTTCAGGTTCAAATGAGCGAACCGGTTCTTTTTCAACTTTAATGGTAACGCTGTCAGTCAAAGGCTCCTGAGAATCCTGCCCGGACTGAATTCCCTGCGTGGTAACACACCCCCCCAAAGCACTCAGACCCAGAGAGAACACCGACACTCTGGCCAGCAGTAAGGAGAAACTTTTGAGTTCCTTCATGAATGGTATGCCTTTACCCGTTTGGAATGAATGTCCACCTGCTCATCATGGCATACCCCGAAGTGCATAGACACAGGGTTTGCAGTCGCAGGCGTTCCATAGGAGAATTGATCGGCCGATAGACCACAGGTTACACGTTGGCGTGTCATAATTCGTCCCGGCAGCGATGAATAATAGCAGTATCAATAAAAGCAGCGTGTCGAGAATCAGGAGTCCAATGGGGTACCTAACAGCCGGAATCAATCATAAAACCGCCCCCGTTTCACTCAGGGAGCAGGTTGCCTTCGCTCCTGAGCAGCTGCCTGAGGCACTGCACGATGCCTGTCGCTTCCTGAATACCCGGGAAGTGGCGATCCTTTCTACCTGCAATCGCACTGAGCTTTATCTGGGTAATCAGGTCAGCCAGCAAAAGGCGCTGGATTGGCTGACCCGGTACCATAACCTTGACCACCAGCTTCTGCATGATCACAGCTATATCTACAAAAATGAGTACGCCGTGCGCCATATTATGCGCGTTGCCTGTGGACTGGATTCCATGGTTCTGGGGGAACCGCAGATTCTGGGGCAACTGAAAAACGCTTTCGCCACCGCTCAGGAAGCCGGCACTGCCGGCTCCTGCTTGTCACGCCTGTTTCAGTTCAGCTTCACCAAAGCCAAGCAGGTTCGAACCGAGACAGCCATTGGCCGTCATCCCGTTTCTGTCGCCTATGCGGCCACCACACTAGCCAGGCAGATTTTCTCGGACCTGAGCCAGAACACCGCCCTGCTGATTGGTGCCGGTGAAACCATTGAACTGGTTGCCAAACACCTCCATCAACAAGGACTTCGTGACATCATTGTGGTCAACCGAACCATGAGTCGCGCCCGCATGCTGTCAGACCAGTTTGATGGCCGCAGCGCCCTGTTGTCTGATATTCCCCATATACTGCCGGAAGCAGACATTATCATTGCTTCAACCGCCAGCCCGGTACCAGTCCTTGGCAAAGGCGTTGTTGAAAGAGCCCTGAAGCAGCGCAAGCACCGCCCCATGTTTATGGTGGACATTGCAGTACCGAGAGACATTGAGGAGGAGGTAGGCGAACTGGCCGACGTATACCTTTACACGGTGGACGACCTGCAGGGGGTTATAGAAGACAATATACAGCAGCGTCAGGATGCTGCACATGAAGCAGAACATATTGTTGAAGCCGGAACAGAGGAATTTATGGCGCAGCTGCGTTCGCTGGATGCCGTCTCAATACTGCGCGCCTACCGCCTGCAGACCGAAAACATCAGGGATGTGGAACTGGAAAGAGCCATTGCAGCCTTGAGTAACGGCACACCACCGGAGCAGGTGCTGAACCAGTTTGCCAGAACACTGACCAATAAACTGATGCATACTCCCAGTGTGCAGTTAAAAAAAGTGGCGTCCGAAGGCCTTCAGGACCGACTGGAATGGGCTGAAGATTTGCTGGGCATTGAGCAAAGATAAGCTCAGACCTTTCGCTCGACTTCCGGGTTTTCAGCCAGCTTCGCCTTTACACAGGCGACAAAGTCTGCCTAATATGCTTTTGCATAAGGGTAAAAGTCATGTCTGATACCTGAACACATAACGAACCCCAACCTCTACACAAAAATAACAACAAGGTTGTAGACGCAATGACATTTTCAGATAAATACAAAGGTCGGTATGCCAGCTTTTTAATCGGCCTGGCATGGACTGTCGAAATTATTGCCGTTCTTATCGGGCTGACCATCGCCATCGTGGTGTCCATTTCCGCCAACGAGTCCTACAGCAATCAGGAAACTGCCAGCCTGCTGGGCAGTAACGCATCCATACTGGTGGCAGGTCTGCCATTTCTTCTGGTGGCAGTGGTTGAACTTTGTAAAATACCACTGACGTTTGCCTTTATGGCGGTTAAGAACGTATTCTGGCGCGGACTATTCTTATTCTTTGTCGTCTTTCTGTGTCTCATCACTTTTGAAACCATGCTCAACGGTTTTGAGCGCAACTTTTCGAACCTTAACTACGCCATTGATACCCGCAAGAACAACATTGAAAACATAGATGCTGAAATCGAATTACTGAATCGCCGCATGGAACGTGTACAGGTGTTTACAGCAGACGACCTGGTTCAGGAAACGGACGCTATGCAGCTTGATATCGATGAGCAATACCGTACCAGTGTAAACCGCATCGATTCTGAAACAGAAACATTGATCAGTGGCATCGATTATGGTTATCAGGAAACCCTGGACGCCGAAGTCCTGACCCTGATGGAACGTCGCGATGGCTACTACGACAACTGGAATACCGAACGACAGCAGATCGAAGATCGCTTTTCTGAACTACTGCTGGGTAATCTTTCAGACAGCCGAAATGAACGCCAACGCCTGCTACAGGAACTGGAAGCACTGAAGCAGGAGATGAATCAGGCACTGGCTGGCGCCAACTTTTTCACCCGCACTGCGATTGATAATAAATACCGGGGCCTGATTGCTGCCAAAAACCAGCAGATTGACCAGATCACTACCGGCTACCTGGGGGGAGACGCCCTGACCAAGCAGGCCACCATGGAAGAACAGCTTAAGCAGCAGCTGGCTTTTGCCAACAGTAAGTACGAAGGGCGCATCGACGAAATCAACCAGCAAATTGATGACAGAAAGCAGGCCATTATCGATCAGGACGATGCTAACGCCCGACTGCAAAGCGATGTACTGGTCAATGCTGACCAAAGTCGCGCAAACTTCCTGTCAATCAAGCTGAACCAGGAAGGTGAACTGACTGAATACAGCGAAGGAAAGCAGGCAGAACTGGATGCCATTACTGTCCAGGTCAACGAGATAGAAGACAAGGTTTTTCTACTGCAAAACGACCAGCGTAATGTTCAGGCTGAAATCAACCACATGATGAACCAGAACCAGATTTACCGACTGGCTATGTACGCTTTTGGCAAGGAGTCCCCCACCGATGTTGACCGGAAAATGGTGGGAATTGTTGCCCTGGTCTGGTTTGGCTCTCTGGCACTGATCGCCTCCGTAACCGGCGTTATGCTTTGTCTGGCAGGCTTCTACCTGAGGCGAGAACTGATGATGGCGACTGAAACAGCCAAAGAAACGACAGCCGCTAATCAGCTTGCCATAAAAACAGTAGAAGTGGCAGAAGATACCTCTCAGGAAAAGCAGCCTGAAGAGCGAAAAACCAGAGATGCGGTTGAATTCAGCTGATCCAGTAAAGACAGAAGGAAGCCCTGTCTCTGATAGCCATTACCATTCATCCCTACTAAAGAGTTTGACGATAGCCTCTATGGAGTCCGAGGCGTTTGTCTTTTCATAGTTCGGGTTGACCGCCAGCTTGAGTGCCGTCGGTGGCGATCCGCTCCAGCCACCATCCATCGGGGTGTAGTTGTCACTGGGCCAGACGACACCGACAATAAAATTATTAAAAATCGGATGGGTAAAATTCACATCACATACTTTGTCGAGCAGGTGATTGTGAAAACCGTAGAGCACGGACTGTGGAGCGTTAGGAGTGGCAAAGCCACTGAAGGAGTTTGCATTAATCAGGTACACATAGCCAGTACTGTCATAAAAAAACCAGCCAGCCACGTGAGAGCAAATGGTAGTCGAGACACCGGCAGCCGACTGATTAAAGCTACTCGAACCGGAGGAGGCGCGAACCAGACTATCCACCCGCGCTGCTCCGCCCACCCTGGGCGTGAACGTCAAACCCTCTTCAAAAATGACCTCGGGGGGCTGTCTGCTGGCAGAAAAAACATAGCCCGAAAAATATTTTTTCGCACCGAGACTCATCGAACTTTCCCCTGCGTCTCTAAGGCTGGCGCCCTTGAGCAGGGTAGTATCATGGATTTTATTACTGTCGGTTAAAGTGACATAATCCTCATACACGTTACACCTACCTCTTCCCAAAAAGCCATCTGAAGATGGGTGTTAAGAATAGCTCTTTATTGCCTGACTTTTACTGCTTTCTGGTCACTTTAAGCAGGTTGCCCTGGTCAGTCAGCAGATAAATCGCCCCCTCTGTGTCCACTTCAATATGGCGTAAACGCTGCTCCAGATCGGTTAACAGCGACTCCTGCCCTGTCTTTATCTGTCGTAACTGGCCACTTATCCATGATCATGCACCTCCCTCCTCCGGTTTCTTTATCGCAACAAACACCAGGCCACCCAGGGCTCCGGCAAGACACTGACAGACCAGCCCTGCGGTACTTCTGGCCCCGGCGATCAAACTGATCTCCATCAGTGGATACATGGCTGCAAAAATCGTGAGCATGGTGACAAAACCGGCCAGGGGGAAAATCCACAGACCTGTCTGCAGCTTTCTTCTGACCCAACCAGCAAATCCGAAGGCTGGCAGCAAACCAATGGCAATAACAGTGCCATACCCCGGCAACAAACCCATCAGGTCGTCAATGGTGGTGTAAACACGTGAAGTAACAGAAATTGAGATGCCGATCTGTTCAAGGTCAGCGATTACAAACTGGCTATGGGCAATACTGCCTGTGACAAAGGTCACTAACACTGCCGGTAGCCATGCTGATAGGTATCCCTTCTTGACATCCTCCCCGCCCTGAAGGACGGGGATTCCTGTTCGTCACCAAACAGGCTTCCTGCTTCGACACGCCTTCTCTAGATTGCAGCTAGGCTGCAACCCCCGTTCCAGTCGCTCCACAGGCCAACCCCGCCAGCCCGGCGGTTTTGATATTGATTGCCGCATTAATATCCCTGTCGTGAAGGGTATTGCACTTCGGGCATTTCCATTCACGGATAGACAACGGCAAACTTTCATGGATGAATCCGCAACTGGAGCAACGCCTGGAGCTGGGAAAGAATCGGTCTATCTGAACAACAATCCTTTCTGCCCACTCGGCTTTGTACTGCAACTGCCGTACAAATTCACCCCAGTTTGCATCAGCTATATGCTTTGCCAGTTTTGGATTTTTGATCATGCCTTTCACATTCAGGGACTCTACACAAACAACTTGGTTCTCGTTAATTAGTTTGCGGGATGCTTTATGAGTAGCATCCATCCGGCAATCAGCTATTTTCGCATGAAGGCGGGCAACCTTGAGCTTTGCTTTAGCTCGGTTGTTACTGCTTTTCTGCTTTTTCACCAGCTTACGCTGAAGGTAGGCGAGCTTTTGCTCGTAGCGCTTGGTGTGTCTTGGATTACCGGATTTTTGGCCGTCTGAAGTGACGAACAGATCATTTAAGCCTAAATCAATGCCCACTGTCTTGTTAGAAATAGGCATTGGTTTAGCTTCAAACTCGCACAGCATGGATACAAAGTAGCGTCCAGCTCTGTCTTTGCTGATGGTTATGCTGGTAGGCTCTGACGATAGCTCTCTGCTCCAGCGGATATTCAAAGGCTCTTTGCTTTTAGCTATGAATAGCTGACCTTCTTTGTACTTGAAAGCAGAAGCGGCAAAAGTAGCACTCTGCTTTGCGTGTCTCTTTTTGAAAGTGGGGTATTTCGCCCGACCTTCCCAGAAGTTTTTGAAGGCGGTTTGCTGGTGTCGTAGTGCTTGCTGAACAGGTACAGAAGAAACATCTTTCAACCACTGGTACTCAGGGTTCTTTTTCAGCTCTGTAAGCTGCTTCGAGGCGGCATTGTAATTAATACTACAACCATTGTTGTAGTACTCATCAGTACGCCAGCGAAGGATATGGTTGTAAACGAACCGAATACAGCCAAACGTCTGAGCAAGCAAGGTTTCCTGCTCAGGCGTTGGGTAAAATCTGTATTTGAAAGCTCGTTTATTCATGCTTACAAGTTTATATCAAAAAATGTAAAATCTTCAAGTATCTTCTATAAGCAGTCTTCCAGACTGCTCGCTATCCATCCCCGCACTAAAAGTACGGGGTTTTCCGCTAGTTTCGATAAGCTTTTTCTTAATTATTATTTCAATGCTTTTTTCGCTAAGTCACGGCTATTAGACTGCGGGAAACAACAAATGTCCAACCTGAAAATAGTCTGACTGACCGATGTCAACTGAACATTTCCCCGAAATCGTCAAAATCTCCGTCCCCGTCCGATTCCTGATACACTACGCCCACCCTGTTATTCCCCCGGCACCCAACAAAATATCCGGTGCTGAAGTGACTGAGAACACACTTTGATAATGAAAGACTCTACCTTTGTCAGCCTGAGCAGCAACCTGACAACCAAACTCGACAACCTGCTGGATCGTTATGAAGAAATTGCTGCACTGCTGAGCGATCCGGAAGTGATTGGCAATCAGGATCAGTTCCGCAAACTGTCCAAAGAATACGCTGAGCTGGAACCCGTGGTTCAGGCTTATCAGGAATACCGCCAGGTCATTGAAAACATGGAAGAAGCCCGGGCCATGATCACCGAGGATGACCCTGAAATGGCAGAAATGGCAGAAGAAGAGCTACAGGAAGGCAGGGAACAGCTGCCCGGTCTGGAACAGAACCTTCAGCTGCTGCTGCTGCCAAAAGACCCCCGTGACGCTTTCAACACCTTTCTGGAAATCCGTGCCGGTACAGGTGGTGACGAAGCCGCTATTTTTGCGGGTGACCTGTTCCGCATGTACTCCCGCTATGCCGAGAAGCAGGGCTGGAAAATTGAAATCATCAGTGCCAACGATGGCGAACACGGTGGCTACCGTGAAATCATCACCCGCATTGTCGGCAATGCGGTTTATGGGCGACTGAAATTTGAATCCGGCGCTCACCGTGTTCAGCGTGTGCCGGAAACCGAGTCTCAGGGGCGTATCCACACCTCTGCCTGCACCGTAGCGATTATGCCTGAGCCGGACGAACAGGAAGCCATTGAGATCAGGAAGGAAGACCTGCGGGTAGACACCTTCCGCTCCTCCGGTGCCGGTGGTCAGCACGTCAACACCACCGATTCTGCCATCCGCCTGACCCACCTGCCAACCGGCATTGTGGTGGAATGTCAGGACGAGCGTTCCCAGCACAAGAACCGCGCCAAGGCGATGTCACTGCTGTCGGCCAAACTGCAAACAGCACAGGATGAGGCCGCCGCCAAAGAGATCAGCGATGCCCGTAAGAGCCTGGTGGGCAGCGGTGACCGTTCCGAGCGAATCCGTACCTATAACTACCCCCAGGGACGCGTTACCGATCATCGCATCAACCTGACGCTGTACAAACTGTCTGAAATCATCGAAGGCGACCTCGACCCGGTGGTTGAACCTCTGTTACAGGAACATCAGGCAGAATTGCTGACAGGTCTGTCCAATGACTAGCTTTCAAAATAGCTGCCGAAATAGCTGCCTAAATAGCTACCGGGTTGATCGACTACTGAGCTGGGCAACAGACCTTCTGACAGACAGTGAAACAGCCCGTCTGGACGCAGAAGTCCTGCTGTGCCACATCCTTCAGAAAGACCGCAGTTTTCTGTTTACCTGGCCAGAGCATGAACTGAACGAGCAACAGCTGTCTGATTTCAGATTGCTGGTTGCACAACGTCAAAAAGGAACCCCCGTCGCCTACCTGACCGGGGAGCGGGATTTCTGGACGCTGAAACTGGCGGTTTCACCGGCCACGCTAATTCCCCGTCCTGATACCGAACTGCTGGTTGAACAGGCACTGACAAAAGAACTGCCGGAAAATGCCACGGTGGCAGACCTGGGGACAGGCACCGGCGCCATTGCACTGGCACTGGCCAGTGAGCGACGACAGTGGACAGTGGTCGGAGTTGATAAGTTTCGGGACGCTGTCAAGCTGGCTAAACAGAATGCCCGGAGCAATCGCATTAATAATGTGACTTTTTATCAGGGCAGCTGGTGTGAAGCGCTTCCAGACGACAATTACCACATGATTGTCAGCAATCCGCCTTATATCTGCTGTGATGACGAACATCTGAGTCAGGGCGATGTTCGCTTTGAACCCGAAACAGCCCTGGCATCGGGCACTGATGGTTTAAACGACATTCGCATTATCATTCAGCAGGCTGTTTCCAGACTGCACAATGGCGGCTGGCTCTTGCTGGAACATGGCTATCACCAAGCTGAAGCCATACAGCAGTTGATGCGACAGGCTGGATTCAGCAGGATTTCAACCATTCTGGATCTGTCAGGACACGACCGGGTAACTCAGGGGCAACTCTCTTTGTAACAAGCTTTGTGACAAGCTTTCTGACGACTCTTTTCTGACAATTTTGAACGCCTGATGGGAATTATCAAGCAACTCTGCTAAGTGTTTTTACTAACAAACTGCTTCCGATCAGGCGTTACCGGTCTTATAATCCCTCCATCAGACATCTTTTTGATTGACCACTTTTAAACGACAGTTAAGGTCTCATGTACTCTGCTCTTTGTTTTTCAGAGAACCCTGTTACTATGCCCGGTGTGCATCTTATGTGTTTAACCAGAAAGCTGCTGTCAATTTACCCATGTAGACCTGCATTCTTGGTATGACCTGCCAGTTACAGCAAGGTCATACTTAAAAAGACAATAACGGAAGTCGCAATGCATTTACGACGGCTACACCACTTTTTACGACAAGATTACGCTGTTGGCGTTCTACTGATTGTTGCGGCCATTCTTGCCAAGATTGCCGTCAACTCGCCACTGGCTGACTATTACAATCTGCTTCTGCAGTTACCCGTCAACTTCAGCATTGGCTCACTGGAAATCAACAAACCTCTGTTACTCTGGATCAATGATGGCCTGATGGCTGTTTTCTTTCTGCTAATCGGTCTGGAAGTAAAATATGAAATTATCAGGGGTGACCTGAGCACTCCGGCACAAATCGCGCTGCCCGGTGTTGCAGCTATTGGCGGTATGGTTATCCCCGCCCTGGTTTACACGATTTTTAATTACAAAGATCCGCTTGCCATGCAAGGCTGGGCCATCCCTGCCGCCACTGACATTGCTTTTGCTGTAGGCGTTCTGGCACTTCTGGGAAAGCGGGTGCCGACCTCTTTAAAAACGTTCCTGCTGGCGCTGGCTATTTTTGATGATCTGGGCGCCATCGTTATCATTGCCCTGTTTTACACATCAGAAATGTCTGTCGCGTCCATGATACTCGGTTCTATCTTTCTCGCGACCCTGGTCATCATGAACCGTATGAATGTGGCCAAAACCGGCCCCTATCTGTTTGTCGGTGCACTGCTTTGGATATGTGTTCTGAAATCCGGTGTACACGCTACCCTGGCAGGTGTATTGCTGGCTTTCACCATTCCGTTAAACCTCCGGGACAGAAAGGGCCGGTCTCCACTTAAAGCGTTGCAACACAAACTGCACAGCCCGGTGAATTATGTCATTCTGCCTATATTCGCTTTTGCTAACGCAGGCATTGAGCTGAGCCTGCCACAGCTTCAATCACTCTTTACCCCTATTCCACTGGGAATCATGATGGGCCTGTTTGCGGGCAAACAGCTGGGGGTGTTCACCTTCTGCTATGTTGCCATCAAAGCCGGCATTGCCAAAATGCCGCCCGGAGCCAACTGGACTCAACTCTATGGTTTATCGATCCTTTGCGGTATCGGTTTTACCATGAGCCTGTTTATTGGTTCCCTCGCCTTTGAAAAACTGGGCATTGACTATCTGGCCACGGATCGCATTGGTATTCTTGCCGGGTCATTCCTGTCAGCCATTGTTGGATATTGTGTCTTGAAATACAGCTCCCGACAGGTGGAGCCATAGGGTTCAATAAACTTAGCTATAATCGCGGGTCTGTAAGCCCTTCAACAAATGGTGTGGATGTATGGAAGCAAAGGCAGCGTTACTGGTCAATCTGGGTTCACCGGACAGCCCGACAGAAGAAGACGTTCGTCGCTATCTGGACGAGTTCCTGATGGACAAGAATGTCATCGACCTGCCCTGGCCGCTGCGCCGACTGATTGTCAGCCTGTTTGTTCTGCCCAAAAGACCGGCACAATCGGCTGAAGCTTACTCTTCCGTGTGGACAGATGAAGGGTCGCCACTGATCAACATCAGCTACCGGCTGCTGGAACAGGTTCGCAAACACACCGACATGCCGGTTGAACTGGCTATGCGCTATGGCCGTCCAGATATGGAAAACGCCATCGTCAAGCTGGCAAGCAAGCCTGAAATAAAAGAGCTGCTGCTGTTCCCCCTTTACCCGCACTACGCCATGTCAACGGTTAAAACCGTCATTGAGAAAGCTCAGGCTATTATTTCAGACAATCAGTTACCCATTTCGCTCAATATACATCCAGTGTTTTATGACCATGATGATTATATTGATGCCCTGGTCAACAGCGCCCGACCCTGGCTGGAAAAAGACTATGACCACCTGATATTCAGTTACCACGGAGTACCTGAACGGCATATCAGAAAAGATGACCCAACCCGCAGCCACTGCCTGAAATCAGACGACTGCTGTCATAAACCTTCTTCTGCCCACCACACCTGTTACAGACACCAGATTTACCGGACTTCTGCCAGCTTTGTGGAGAAAGCCGATATCCCCGTGGACAAGTACAGCGTGGCGTTTCAATCGAAACTGGGTCGGGATAAATGGCTGGAGCCATCCACTCTGGACACCATCAGGCAGCAGGCAGAACAGGGCGCTAAAAAGCTGCTGGTCATCTGCCCGGCTTTTGTTGCAGACTGCCTGGAAACGCTGGAAGAAATTGGCATAGAAGCGAGAGAAGAATTTATTAAAGCCGGCGGCGAATCCCTTGAACTGATCCCTTGCCTGAATGACAATCCGGAATGGGCCAGACTTCTGAGCAGCTGGCTGGAGCAACCTCTCAAGGCCTGACACACCTTTATAGAAAGTGCATCTGAAATACCAGCCGTAATGATTGACAGTTCTTACGCTGGTTTTTCAGGTGGTTTCGATTTTCTCAATGTAACTGATCAAGCTATTTAGCGATTTAACATTATCACTTTGAAATGATCCACAGAATAATTGCTCGCTGCGCGTGGCATTAAAGAGATTTCATAAAACCCTGTAGCTTTTGATCTGCAAACAAACGTTCCAACACATCGCTCAATACCTGATTCACCAGCTCTTCATTTTTTTTGTCCGAAGGAGCCTTGGGAACCCGTTCCAAGATATCGGCACTGTAAGAGCCTTCAAAACGCTTGCCAGTATGCATGACTGCAACCCGGATTTTTGCCTTGACTTCAACCCGCGTTACATAGCTACCCTCAGGAACTCTGTATTCCAGCGCATCCAGATACACCTGAAACTGCGGTGCGTTCCCGGATGTGACAACAGAGACTCCCATCTCCCGTAACCCCCGTTCAACCGCAGAACGCAGAGCCAGAGGCAGGTTATCTCTGGCGGTAATCACATTAGTGTCGTATACACCGCCACGATGACCAATAACGGGGGTCAGGCGTTCATCGAAAACCATCACCGATACGCTTGAGCTGAGAGTATCCCTGGTCGACTCAGCCACAGTGACAGAAGGGTTAATCTTTATCGCCTGAGGACTCATGGCACAACCACCAAGCGTCAGCAATACCCCCAGCCCCGTCATGGGCAACAGTTTCTGCCAGCGTGATTTTGTTATCGTCATTGAACTGCGTCCTTAATTTTTACTCAGCCACTCTCAATTTGACCTTGTAGTCTCCATTGTTCACAAGCGCTTGGCAAATCCAACAGATGACTATATAGTGCCGAAAAGAGAAGTAAAAATACCTACAGCGCGAACCAATAAGATGAACTCTGCAAGCACAGCCAATACAGGTATAGTCAATCAGCCGGTCAGCCGGTTGATCTGCGCTTATTCCACAACCAGTCCTACAGCTCGTTCCGTAACTCGTTCCATAACTCGTTCCATAACTCGTTCCATAAAAAGCATCAAGAACCTGTTCCTGCCTTCCCGCATGCTTCTGCTGCTGCCTTGAGCAGACTATCTATCTTCACCTTCGACCCAGATCTATTAAGAACCGTCAATATTGAACGGGTCACTTAAATACCAGATCACGCATAAAAAACGTTCCATGACGACAGTGGGTAACGCCTGTTAGAAGGCTGACCGGGTCATGACTAACAACAAATTCCTAATTATTCCAAAAAATTCAGGAGCCCCATCATGAACAACGATCAAGTGATTATTTTTGACACCACCCTGAGAGATGGTGAACAAAGCCCCGGCGCATCAATGACCAAAGATGAGAAACTGCGCATAGCCAAAGCGCTGGAAATGCTGAAAGTGGATGTGATTGAAGCGGGCTTTGCCATGGCCAGCCCCGGCGACTTTGATGCCGTCAAAAGCATTGCCGAAACCATTAAAGACAGCACCGTCTGCAGCCTGTCGCGGGCTCTGGAAAAAGATATTGACCGGGCAGCAGAAGCCTTAAAACCTGCTGATCGGGGGCGTATTCATACGTTTATTGCCACGTCGCCCATTCACATGAAGCACAAACTGTGCATGACTCCGGAACAAGTCGTTGAACAGGCCGTTTTTGCCGTCAGACATGCTCGCAACCTGATAGATGATGTGGAATTTTCCTGTGAAGACGCAGGTCGTTCAGATTTGGATTTCCTTTGTCGTATTATTGAAGCAGCTATTGATGCCGGTGCGTCGACCATCAACATTCCAGATACCGTCGGGTACGCGATACCCCACCAGTTTGGTCACACCGTTGGACAGCTGATCAAGCGCATTCCCAATGCTGACAAAGCGGTCTTCTCGGTTCACTGTCATAACGACCTGGGACTGGCCGTTGCCAACTCCCTGTCTGCGGTGGTTAATGGTGCGCGTCAGGTAGAATGTACCATCAACGGCCTGGGCGAACGGGCAGGTAACGCTTCCCTTGAAGAAATTGTTATGGCCATCAAGACCCGTAAAGATGAACTGAACGTGACAACCGGAATCAATACCACTCAAATCGTGCCCGCCTCGCGGCTGGTTTCCGGTATTACCGGCTTTCCGATTCAGCCCAACAAAGCCATTGTGGGTGCCAACGCGTTTGCCCACGAATCCGGTATTCACCAGGATGGTATGCTGAAGCACCGTGAAACCTATGAAATCATGAAAGCAGAAGACGTAGGCTGGAACGCGAACCGCCTGACGCTGGGGAAACTGTCTGGCAGAAATGCATTTAAGACACGAATGACAGAACTGGGCATCACATTTGCAGATCAGGAAGAGTTGAATGAAGCATTTGCCCGCTTCAAAGTGCTGGCAGACAAAAAATCAGACATTTTTGACGACGACCTGCAAGCCTTAGTGAGTGACGTTCGCAACACCTCCCTTCAGGAAAAATACCAGCTGGTTGATCTGCAGGCCTACTCCAAAACCGGAGCCATGCCGGAGGCGAAGCTTGTTATCAACATTGATGGCGAGGCAACAGAAGTGCGCAGCCAGGGGGATGGCCCCGTAGACGCCATTTTCAAAGCCATTGAAACAATTGCCAATTCACGCGCCCGTCTGGCATTGTATAATGTCAGCGCAATTACCAGTGGTACCGATTCTCAGGGCGACGTCAGCGTTCGCCTGGAAAGGGAAGGCCGCATTGTGAATGGCTCTGGCGCCGACACTGACATTGTCATTGCGTCTGCCAAGGCTTATATCAATGCGCTTAACCTGCTGGAATCGGATCACAGCAAAACCAACCCTCAAACAGGAAATGTCTGACCGTTAATGACTGGCAGGATTACAGAACAGAGTCGACAGGACTATCTGGATGCGATGGGAATACAGACGTGGTTCCCTCGCACCGTCCTGCCTAACGCCCTGGCTCATCGCGATTTCGATTTTCCGGAAGCGGTCACTGAGCTGGAAGAGGTTCAGGAGCTTACCGCCCGGGAAGCCATGCTGGCACTGGGCTTACCGGAGCATCTGGAGCAGCCTGAACCGGTGCCGGAGCCACCTGTGCGCCCAACGCTGGTGACGACTCCTGCAAAGCAACCAGAAAAGCAGGAGTCGAAAGCACCTGCAACCGCTAAAAAGGGTAAACCAGCGCCTGCCACCAGCAAATTCCGCCTGGTAACCCTAGCACCCAATGACGAGTGTCTGGTGATTGCAGAAATGCCGCATTCGGGCCTGAACCAGTTCACACGTTTCCACATGCGCCTGTTAAACGACATCTTACGTGGGATCAGGCACACCTCTCAGCCCGACCTGCCCATGGGTGAATTTGTATGGCCTCTGGGAAATGTCGGTCTGATTGGACAGATGGATCAGGACGACCATGCCGCCACTGACGCTGTATGCGCTTACCTGAGCAACCAGTTCGGGCTGGCACGTCGTAAACTGGTGTTGCTCTTTGGTCCGGCTGCCGCCCGTTTTGTTATAGAGCCTGAGCGCAGTTTCGAAGAACTGCGAGGTGTCCAGCCCGGCATGCATGCCGAGCAGCGCTTTGCTGTCAGTCACGGACTGAACGAACTCATGAAACTACCCACCCTGAAGGCTGAAGCCTGGAAAGACCTGAAGCCCCTGCTGACTGACCAGTCTCCATTACCAAAGCCTTCCACTGAAGAGAATTGATACCACCCAATATGCTGTCCTTTCGCGATATGACTCTGCAGGATCTCCCCTGCGTTACCCGGGTGGAGACTGAAGCCAGCGAACACCCCTGGAAAGCCCGTCACTTTGAAGACAGTCTGGGCAAAACCGGATATATCTGCTGCATCGTCAGTCTCAATGACCAGCACATTGGACATGGTGTGCTAATGACTGTTGCCGATGAAGCGCATTTGCTGATCATTACGATCAGCAAAGCCTGCCAGGGCAAAGGCTATGGCAGACAATTACTGCAGTATCTGATTGAACAGGCTCGCCAGCACGCCAATACACTGTTTCTGGAAGTCAGGGAATCCAATGTATCAGCATTTAATCTGTACCTGAATGAAGGACTGAGTGAAATTGGCCGACGCAAAAACTATTACCCGGCAACCGGGCTTCACCCATCGGAAGACGCTATTGTTATGGCGCTGGATCTGAGTGTTTAACTTAACAATTCAGGGGCAGTCACTCATCGGGCTGCCTGTCACCGGGTCAAGTCCACAACTCTCATCAGGCGAAGAACGAGGTACCAGAGAGTACTCCACTTCAAACTCCTCTCCTGGGGGCAGCTCAGGTGCCTTAAGAGACTTAAGATAGCTGTAGCTTGCTCTGAGACTGAAGAACCGTAGCTGCTTAAAGTCGAATACTGCCCGGTGATCTCTCCGGGCAAAATACCATTTTTGCTCTATGGCTCCTCCGGCAAAACAGCTCTGTAGAGATAACTTCTGATTCATCCATGTCAAACAGTAGCTATACCCCGCCAGCTTGTTGAACAGTCGTTTATTAACCAGGTCAAAACGCCAGATGCGGTCATCACCATCACAGGGTTTCACAACAACCCCGGCTCCCACATAACACTGCTCACCTTGTATAACACCTGATTCACACCCTTCAGGCAGGTCTAGCCCAAGACAGGATGTGCTTTCTCTTACCGAAAGACGGAGATCACTGGTTAGCCATTCTGACAACCAATAGAGATTGTCAGGCTTGTCTTCCCAGGTCACTGGCCCAGAAGACGGAATCTGTCCCTCTTCCGGCTCCTGCTCTTGTTCCTGTTCTGGAGCCTCCCTTGGCTCCTGTTCCTGATCATCACCACTGTCAGGCAGCCAGATTACATTATCTCCAAACTCCAATGTGCTACACACTTTCTCACTATTAGCCGGGTTCAGAAAGCATTGCCACTGGCCATAATAAACATACTTGAACTGCAAAGGCTGAATAACAACGTTATCGCCTTTCAACAAATTCAGGTAACTGCCACGACCGTCTTTGTCTACAGCACTGGACAACAAGCCCAACTGATCAAATGTCCAGACCTGACCGGGAATAGTGCGATTGCAAGGCAGAAGCTCAACCGAATCCACCATTCTGCTGAGACACATAGAGACCGGATAGGCTTTGCTGTGAATCGCTTTTGCTGCGAAATCATAAGTCCATAGTTGTTCAGGCTTCTCAGCATCACAGCTGATAAGGGCTGTCCGGTTGCGTGGATAACACTTACTACTGTCATCCGGTTCCTGATAGACACAGGTACCCCAATCCAGATCACTGGTGGTTACTTCCAGACAGGCAGCCCCATAACGCTGCTGCAATACAAAGGTATCAGCCACCACCGGTTCTTCACCGACTACAGGCGTTGCACAAACCGATAAAGAGATGATTCCGGATAGCACCAGAGACTGATAACAGGTTGGGAGATAAAGTCTGGTCATTTGCCCCTCCATGGACAAAATGAAGTGGTTTCCCGAGATACGGATTCAGAAATTAAAAGTTATTTTTCTTATATTTCACTGTAGAAAAAGTAGAAATTTCGGCAACTAACATGAAGAATCAGTTGAAATAATGCCTATTTATTCATCAAGCAATAAACATACCGAAAAATACTGAACAATACCCACTACCCAGTTGCAAATCGGCAGGTATAATTGCGCGCCTGTTATCGTCATAGAAAGGTTCTTCAGCGTTGATTATCTTCACCGTCACCAGCAACATCACAGGTCAAGTCTATGTCGGCAGTACCCGTAACGAGCTTGAAAGCCAGTGGGAAAAAATGGTGGCTGCAGCTCAGCAAGACTTGGACTACCCACTTTATCGCGAGATAAGAGTCAACGGTGAAGATGCTTTTACCGTTGATGAGTGGGACAGAGCCGAAGATCGTCAGGAACTGCTTGAGCTGGAGCAGGAAGCCATTGACCATTTTGGGGCCAAGAGCCTGCGAGGCTACAAAACCAGTACCGTCAAAATTCTTCCGAAGAAGAAAACCCGTCAGCGCAAATCATCTATCGAAAAAGAGCTGGCAGCCATTTTCTCCAGAGAAGGCTCTGATAGTGAAACACCACCAAGTCTGACCATTAAATCCTCCGATTCAAAAAGCACAGCTACAGCCTCTCCATCAAAGGCTGCACCGACAAGCAGCAAGCCGACTGCGCCTAAGCCTGTCAACAAACAAGAGATCACCAAAGAGAGTATCAAGGCTGCCCTGGCAAAAATTGCCGAGGAAGAAAAAGCCAAAGAAGCCGCTGAAGCTGCCAAAAAAGCAGCGCCTATTCAAACCACAGCAGGCTCTCAGGCTAATGCCACAGTACAAATGAACAGCATCAGCCTGAGTGATGATATCAGCGCACAGCTGGCCGCCATCACCGCCGCCGCCGATGCGGTTCTGTCGGGTGATAGTCAGGCTGCAGAGAATCTTCAGCAGATGCCTGAAGCCGAGCCTGAAAGTACAGCAATAGAAAGTACAGCAATAGAAGAAGAGATCGTTGCAGCTCCTCAGCCTGTTGTCGAGGAAATCAGTCCTGAGCCGGAACAAATCGTTAAGCCGGTTTGTCCAAAAGAGCTGCGTATTATTGAAGCGATTGAACGTCACCGTAACCAGCGCGCCCGAAAAACCCAGGAAGCCATTGAGCAGGAGCGTAATAACCTGGCTGGCCTGCTGGCAGAGCTGGATGCACGGGCTAAAAATATGGATACAGGAGCGCTGGCCGCTGCTGCCTGATCATAAAGCGCTATTCAGAACACAGCTACCTAATATACAACTCTGGCCTACTATGGTTTGACTATGGTGGGCTTTTTATGTCGTGTAACATGTTGAAAATGTTCTATTTACTCCCAGAAATCTCTTACATTCTAAAAACATTTCATTCGCAAATATAAATACTTAGACGTATAAATGCAGAGTGTTTTTCAGGCAGATTTAACTGTCTGAAATAGTCACAACTTCTGTGGATAACTCTGTGAAGTACTCAATAATAATGTCACAGAACCCTTGAAAGACAACACTCACAACAAATTGTTTATTTTTTATACAGCACTTTTCGACACCTCAATATGTTGTGGTACCGGTACTGAACACCCCCTAGAAGACTGAAAACTAAGCGTTAGAATCGCTATGAATACAGCGCATCGTTTCGTTAATCACCGATATTCTATTCAGAAATTAAAAACATATAATTCAGACATTTAATTCGAAAGCAGTGCAACCGAGATACGCGAATGATCGTTCAATCTTCGTGAAGCCATCATAAACAGCATCCCATAGCCTGAAAAAAAGCAGTTTCCTGCGGTATTGGATAAAAACCGGCGACCTCGCATTCAGTACCTTGTATAATGCGCGCCGGTTTTTATTTACCCCTGAACATCATCATGTCATTAGCCGTAGTACAGCCCGAAAGATACGAAGAACAACTGGCAGAAAAGGTCAGCCAGGTTTATGCCGAGTTTGAGGCTTTTGATATTCCGGAACTGGAAGTTTTCCGATCCCAGCCCGAACACTACCGAATGCGTGCCGAGTTCCGCATCTGGCACGAGGGCGAGCACAGCTTTTATCGCATGTTCGATCCCGAAACCCGCCAGCCTTTCAGCGTACAGGACTTCCCGTCAGGTTCCAGACGTATCAATGAGCTGATGCAGCCATTGATACAGCAGATCGAACAGAACGATCACCTGCGTAAGCGTCTGTTCCAGATCGAATTTCTGACCACCCAGACCGGAGAAGCCCTGATCTCCCTGCTCTATCATCGTCAGCTCGATGATGTCTGGCAGGAAGCGGCAACCGCTTTGCAGGAAACACTGGATATCAGCATTATTGGCCGGGCCCGAAAGCAGAAAATCGTTCTGCGAAGCGATCATGTGACGGAAGAACTGATTGTCAACAACCAACCATTTCGCTACCAACAGGTTGAAAACAGCTTCACACAGCCTAACGCGGGTGTGAACGAACACATGCTGAGCTGGGCCAGTGATGTCTGCCAAAATGCCGGACAAGATCTGGTTGAGCTTTATTGTGGTAACGGCAATTTCACCTGCGTTCTGGCAAAACAGTTTGACCGGGTTCTGGCTACCGAGATTTCCAAAACTTCCGTTCATTCAGCTCATGAAAACTTCAGAATGAATGGCGTTGAGAATGTTGCTATCGCACGCCTGTCCAGCGAAGAGTTCACTCAGGCAATGAATGCTGAACGAGAGTTTCATCGCTTGAAAGACATTGATCTGGAAAGCTACAACTTTTCAACGATTCTGGTTGATCCTCCCCGCGCCGGACTGGATAAAGGTACAGAGGCTCTGGTTCAGCGGTTTGAAAAAATTGTCTATATCTCCTGTAATCCTGAGACACTGAAAGAGAACCTGGAAACGATTAATCAAACCCACAAGGTTGAACGAATCGCCCTGTTTGATCAGTTTCCTTATACCCACCATCGAGAAATGGGCGTCTTCCTGACCCGCCGTTAGCCCGATGGGCGAGTACAGCTCCCTGTGGCGCTGTACTCGCGTCAGCTTGATGTACTGTTTAGCAGTAAACAGAAAGCCTCTATTGGTTGAAATGGCGGTTTATGGTTAACTGTGCTGAGCATCAATTGTTCAAGGAGTGCTCTGCATGGGAGCCAGCCTGACCCGTTTGCAGGTTGTAATGGGTTTGCTTGTCACTGTCGTTATTGTTGCATCCACTTTGTTGGTGGTTGCCAATCTACTGATCAATGTAAGCACAGAAAGTTATCTTTATTCCGATATCGACAAACTGCCTGACAATAAAGTCGGTTTATTACTGGGAACCAGTAAATACTCAAGAACCGGTGGCCAGAACGACCATTACCGGCTTCGTGTCGATGCCGCCAGCAAATTATTCAAAGCCGGTAAAATTCAATACATTCTGATCAGTGGTGATAACGCCACTCCTTATTACAATGAACCCAGCACCATTCGCAGGGATCTGCTCAATCTCGGCGTGCCAGCAGAGAACATTTACAGGGACTACGCGGGCTTCAGAACTCTGGATTCAATCATCCGGGCCAGGGATGTGTTCGGGCTGAGCGAGTTTACCGTTATTTCACAGGCGTACCATAACAAGCGGGCGATCTATATTGCCCTGAACAACGGCAGCAACGCCGTTGCATACAATGCCGGAGAGGGTAAAAACAGCGACCTGACCAATCGCACCCGGGAGGTTCTGGCCAGGATGCTGGCGCTTCTGGAGGTACACTGGTTTGATACTGAGCCTAAATATTTGGGGCCAGTGATAGATATAGGAAGTACACCCCCCACATAAAAGCCAGACGGACAGCAAACAATAATGTACAGATTTCCCACCCTGATTATTGCTGTTATTTTTAGTGGATTTGCCTTTTCCAACCCGGACGCCAATACAAAGAATGATACCAACCAGCGGGAAATCCTTCTGGTTGGTGTTTTCCCTCAGGATTATCCTCCCCTCTACTGGCATGACGAGCGTAAAGGGATTATCGAAAAGCTTCTGGATAAAGTCAGTTCTGTCAGTCGTTTTGATTTTGTCTACAAAAGTGCGCCTTTCCATCGCCTGATACAGAGAGTGGCAAAAGGAAAGATTGATCTGGAACCCTGGTCATCCCAGTCCTGGCGGTTTCGGGTAAAAGATAACGTGTATTTTACCTCTCCCTATGCTGAACATTGTGAAATCATGATATTCCGGAAAGATCACGTTTTCCCTGTCAACCAGCCTGCCGACCTGGCTGGAAAGCGTCTGGGGGTGGTAAAAGGTTATGTCTATAACTCCTTCACAGAGTTATTTGCAAAAAAAAACATCTACCGAATTAATTCCAGCAACGAAGAACGGGCACTGAACCTTCTCAGCTACAGGAGATCCGATGCAGCCCTTATTGACCAGCTGGTTGCTGACTACCTGCTCAGTACCACTTATCCACAGGCGTTTGTCAGAGGCAACAAATTTGACTGCGTACCAATGAGCTTTATGTTCAGCAAGACCAAAATTAAACAGGGAATTGAAATCAGTAACGTGTTACAAGCGCTGAAAAAGGAGGGTTTTATTGACCAACTGATGAAAGAATTCTGAGAAGCTACCGTTCAAAACAGCTACAGTTCGAGATTGAGAAATGACGACCTTCTGACATATCGCCTGACTTTTTCCATCGTCTTGGGAAGCCATTTATCAAGACGCCTTGTTTCCCTGACCAGTTCATCAGCCAACCTGGGATTGTGCAAATCATTGAAAACAAACCCAACCAGGGTAGCTTCGTTAAGTCGCAGCTTTTCCACGGACTTCTGTAAGTCGGTCTGCCGGGTGACACCAGCCATGACCATCATCACAACCCCATCCACCATGGCGCAAATGGATTCTGCCGGAATGTTATTTCGATTTATAGCCCTGACCGGCGAGGTATCAAACACTACCACATCATAATGCTCCAGCCAGTGTTCCATCAGTTTATTCATATTGCTGAAGTTACGAAACATCAGGGCATCGGTATCACAGGGAGCCGGAAGAATATCAATTTCTGCTTCATCATCGTGCATGATGCAGGCATCAGCAGAGTTTGGATCAGGCATCCAGTCGGTATGAAGATGACCCGACAAATCCCCCAGTTCAGGATGCAGAAGGTTTACTTCCACCAATAGCGCATGTTTGCCGTCGGCTTCTGCCCGTTTACTCAAGGCATAAGCCATTGTGCTGCAACCTTCTCCGGGATTCGTCGAAGTAACAGCTAACGAGCGCAGACCACGTCCAATGGAATTACTGTAAACCATTTCTACTTCGATGTAGTTGATCGGGAGTTTTATCATTTGCTACCAGACTCTACTTAACCAACGCAAATATAGACACCATACTTACAGTATCTTTTACGATATCCATAAAATAAGCCCACTTGGTGTTTTTTACGTCCGGAACAAAAATCGTATCACCCGCCCGCAAAACCGGTAATTTTTCCAGATTCGGGTCTTTCATAAATTCCACAAGGTCAAATGTATAAGCCTGATTTTTATCAGCAACAGAGTTTACGATAATAATTTTTTCAACCAGTGCAGTATTAGTGGGGCCTCCAGCCTGAGCCAATATATCAAGGATGGTCATGTCCGAACTAAAATCATATCGTCCTGTTTCTTTAACAGAACCAAGAACACGAATGGTTTCGTAGCTTTTTTTCTGAACCCAGCTTCGGTTTCGGGAAGGTATAAAAATACTGTCGCCATTGGCAACATGAGGTAACAGGGTTTCATCGCCGGTTTCGAAATATTCAACCAGATTAAGGCGACTGACCCTGGGAGCAAGGCCGTTTCTGTGAATAATTCGGATATTGGTCAAATCAGATTCTTCTGTTGGCCCCTGGGCAGCAGACAGAATATCAAGAACCCCCATTTCATCACTGAAGGCATAACGCCCGGGTGTAACTACCGCTCCCATGATGTAAATAGCCTGTTCACTGGACAAACGAACCCATTGAGACTTGTTATCGGACGGGTCTTCTGGCAGCTCTGGAAAAATCACAGTCACACCGCCACTCAACTCTGGCAGCGAATTCCAGTTACCTCCACGTTCTATAAAATGCTGCAGATTGAACTCCCTGCTGATGGCTTTACCATTATCCCCGGTACTGACAATCCTTACATGGGCTATATCCGCTTTAGAGGTGGGTCCTCCGGCATGCGACAGCATATCCATAAAATTAATACCTTCGGACCATAAATAGCGCCCGGGTTTCTGAACCGCGCCTATCATTCGTACCGATGTATTGGTTGGAATCTTTAACCAGGAGTCATCAACGAGCGTACTTTTCTGAGGTATAAATATCGCATCACCCGGATCTATCCTGGGCAACTTCTCATCACCGCCCTCGGCATACTCCTGCAAGTTGAAACGAACTACATTCCCGTCAGTCTTGAGAATACGAACCATACTATTATCCGCATACCGGTTTGGCCCCCCCGCATTAGCCAAAACATCCAGAAAACTGACTTTTTCACCGGTTTCAAAAGCACCGGGTTTCTGAACCTGTCCCATCACATACACAATTCGGCCGCCACCATTAACCGCATCAACCTGCTTGGGTACAAACACGGTCGCCCCTTCCCCCAAAATTGGCAGCTGTCCATAATCTCCGTTATCAAGGTAACTTTTCAAATTAAACAGAATCGGCTCACTACCATCAATCATACGAATTTGCTCAACGCTCGCATAACGAGTGACCCCCCCAGCGCGAAGCAAAGCATCAATAATCGTCATTCCTTCCGTAAAAGCGAAACTACCGGGCCGAATCACTTCACCAAACACTCTTATGGCTGTTCTGTCTTCTGTTGGGTCGATGCCAGAATTTCCCTCCGCACCAGATTGACCATAGACATTACTTAAGTCAGGGGAAGATGGAACAAAAATCGTATCCAGAGACTGTAAGGGAGGAATCATCAATGCATCGCCAGTATCCAGATATTTTTTAAAGTTAAACGATATGGTTTCTTCACCCCGCTGAAGCTGGAGTTTATTAAGCTGGGCGCCGTCCTTCAGCCCTCCAGCAAGATTAATAGCAGTCTGAACATTGCCATTATCTGGCATTTCAACTTGCCCTGGATTTTTTACAAAACCCAGAACAGTGACTAATAAGCGACGCTCTTTAACCAGAACCGATAACTTATCCAGACCGAGGTAAACACTGGAAAGAGCCTGATAAATATGTTTTTCAGCTACATCAAGAGACATACCACCCAGCGATACCTGACCGATCTCAGGCAATGAAAGAGTACCGTCTCTACCAATAAGAAAATCACTATTAAAGCCTTCTTCTCCCGGGAGATTAACTGTAACGATATCTCCGGGCTGAATGATATGATTTCTGGACAGGCTTTTGCCTGAAGGTGCTTCTTGTTTTTTTTCTGAAGCTTGCTTACGACTGGTTTTTTCCGCTATTTTATTTTGAGAAACTAATAACTTGCGAAGTTGGTTAGCCATATCGGCTGGTTTTTGAGTAACATCTTCAGTCTCTACTCTATTTTCAAACGATAACGGTTTCTTATTCTGTGGAGTAAGAGGTTTATTGTCGCTCTCACTTTCTGACATCTCATGATCATCTTTTTTCTGGATTTTAGTGATTTTTCTGAGTGATAGTAAATAAATATCACCATCCATAACCAGCACATCTTTTAAAGACTTCTCAGTAAGTCGCTTCTCACTATTTCCCCGAATCACGGTAATATCAGCTTCAAATGATTCATGGTCATATAATGTATTGAAATAACCCAGCTGCCATACAGGTGATAACTTTGGCTGCAGGTAGTTTCCGGGCTGTTTAATATCACCAAGAATAGTCACACTAGCCAGTTCATCATCTGTATAAACAACAACAGAATTAATCGGGTAGTCTTCCCCTATGATTCTTTTGAGCGTTGAGGAAACAGAGGTCAACTCGATTCCAGCAAGGTCAATACTTCTATCATCCAGCGTCAGAACTCCGAGTTTATTAACTGAAGTCATAGGGATTATTGGAATATTTTCATCATTAAAAAGAACAATACTGCTACCCGGCTTTACTGTGTTTGACCAGGAAAGAGTTGGAATCAGCAAAATAAACAACAAACTAATCAACGAGGTGAATTTCATTATTCTCCTCCTGCTTAAGTTTGATGACCCTCAAATTTTTATTCAAATCTTTAATCAATGCTCGTTGCTCAGGTTTTACTGATGCAACTTCAAACCACATACCGTCGTTACTCACTTTTTGTTTACCAGGCTTAACGTAACGAACCTTAATCTGATTTTTTCTGGCACCATGATTAGAAAAATAAAGTACTATTTCTTCAACCTGCTCTGAAAACATGGTTGCATAAATATTGATACTCAGTTGGTTAAAACTATTCAGAGAGTTAGCTGCCAGTTTCAGTCTTCTTTGAAAATCTTCAGCCAGTTTTCCCTCATCAGTAACCTGATCGCAATCACAGTTTAACAGGTCACTTAGTGTATCTAAATACTTACTAACTACGTCTTTGTCTTTGTTTTTAGCGTTATATTTGAAGCTATTAAGGCATTCACTGCCTTCAACAAGCCCTATCATCAGGTCTGCGGTATAGTCCAGCTGCTTCATCAACTGCACAAGACTATACTCAGCACCGAGATACAACCTTTTATCAAGCTCTCTCCGGGCTATCGACAGCAGGATCTTGGCTCTGTTTATTTGCCCCGGCAAACAATATGAAGCACCATTATTTTCCAAAATTTCTATACGCGCTATCGATATGTTCAGGATTCCTTCTACATAACCCTTATTAGCATCTTCCTCAATGCTACCCACAGGCTCTGGCCAGCTATTACAGCCTGTTAATACTGCAGATAGCACAAATACCCCGAAGGAACGACCTTCAGGGTATTTTTTATTCAGTACGGCTTTTCTGATAAATAACTTAATTATTTGACATATAGTCATCAACATTATCGTATTGTTTGATCGTTTGATTGATTCTAAGCATGGTCAATAATTCATTAGGTTTACCGCTTACACCCAATAAAGCCAACTGACGATTTTCAATTTTCAATCGCTTATAGAGAAAGACCAAAGCTCCGATTCCGGAAGAATCAAGCTCTTTAACCAGGCTCATATCAACGAGAACATCACCTGCACAGTCTTTAATGAGACGATCAAAATGAGACCTTACATCATTGACTGTCTCAGCATTAAACTGACTATTCAGAGCAATAACATCACAAGACTGGGCATTCCATGTTGCGTAATCCATTACCTTCTACTCCTTTCTTTTCAATACAGCCAGTTCAGATATTGTTAATGTTCTGAAATAGCTGATGAACTAACGCATTTTTATTAAGACTACCTTCCAGATTAGACAAACAGACCAGACTGATCAGCTAGAGATATAATAATTAGAAATATTCAATAGCAGTACAATAGTGATTACCACTCAAAACCTTAATTAGTCAAAACATTCACTTTTTTTTATAAAAACAACAAAAATAAAATGCCAACAGACAATTAACACGCCTACAAAAAATTATTTATAGAGGAAAAATAATTCCGTTTTTTTATTAAAAAAAACTGTTGATCTCTCTATAGTTAAAGTCACGATGTTTGAAGAATCATGAACAGCCCGACGTTCTAGCCTGACAACCTGATTCTTCTATTCAAAAATACGAATGACAACATTTCTATCAGCCAGACAGCATTCATCGACGTATTTCTGTAGGGATTTTTTGAATGGATGGCATTACAGAAGTAAGACTGTATGGATACTGAACAGGGCTTAAATCTCAAACAGAAACTCTCAGTGAAGCTGCTGAAAGTAGTGCTATTGGCGGCTTTCTTTCTGGGATTTGTACTCAGCCTGATTCAAATCTTCATTGATGCCAGACAATCCAGCCTTGCCATTGATTCCGAAGCACAGCAGATGCTCTCCATGATTCGGGAACCCTCCCTGAGAGCTGCTTACCGTATTGAGCCTCAGATGGGTGAAGAAATTCTTACCGGGCTTCTTGAGCACAAGTCTGTCCATGTAGCCGCTATAAAAATCCCGGATGAGCCCGAACTCGCTGTTGTTGAAAGGCCCCTGTCCACCTCAAGGTACCGGCAGTTTTCAGATTATATTTTTGAACCAATCCGCATCTATCGGGTCAGCCTGAATACCAGCCCTCCTGACAATGAGCATTACGGTGAGCTGCTGCTGGCCATTGACACAGCCTATTACGGTCGGGAGTTTATCCAGCGCTCCTGTGTCGTTATGCTGTCAGGACTGGTGCGCTCACTGGCCATGGCGCTGTTACTGTATTTCATCTACACACTGTTATTAACCAAACCATTAAACCGGCTGATTCGAAATCTGGCAAAAATTAACCCTGAACAGCCCGGTCAGCATAAACTTCCCATGCCCAATGGACACAGGCAGAACGAGCTCGGTCTCTGGGTTCGAACCGCTAACCAGCTGCTCGACTCTATTGAACGCAACTTCCAGCTACGCCAGAAAGCCGAAGAACAGATCATGCGTCTGTCGCAATACGATTACCTGACGCGCCTGCCCAATCGCCGCACCTTGCAGAAACACTTACAGAACCTGATATCCCAGGCCGACGAAAACCAGCAGAAAATTGCCATACTGTGTCTTGGGCTGGATGATTTCAAATCCCTGAATGCACAGTTCAATTTCAATGCAGCAGAGCATATTCTGGTCAAAATCTCCGACCGTCTGAGAAACCAGATTGGCAACCGGGCTTATATAGGTCGTCTGGGTGAAGACCAGTTTGCCATTGTCCTGTCACCACTGGAGCAGCCCTATGAAGCAGCTGAAATGGCTCAGGAACTGCTGAAGCAACTTACCAGACCTTTTGAAATCAATGGCGAACATATCACCATCAGTGCCACAGTAGGCATTACCCTCTACCCCGACGACGGGCAGGATGTGGACAACCTTCTGCAACAATCGGAATTTGCCATGATCATGGCCAAGTCCCGCAACAAAAACCGTTACCAGTTTTATATTGCCACTATTGATACTGAAATCCGCCAGCGCAAGAAACTGGAAATGGATTTACACCTGGCCCTGAAGCAAAGCGAACTGAGCCTGAGGTTTCAACCACAGGTCAACCTGAACAGTTCCAGAATTATTGGTGTTGAAACTCTGTTGCGATGGAAGCATCCGGACAAAGGGCTTATTTCACCCGATACATTTATCCCCATGGCCGAAAACAGTCTGGATATTATCCCTATTGGCGACTGGGTGCTGGAATCTGCCTGCAACCAACTGAATGTCTGGCGTCAATCCGGATACACAGAGCTGAGAATGGCCGTCAACCTGTCTGCGGTTCAGCTTCAGGATAAAAATATTGTTGAACGGGTGGAGTATCTGCTGAAGAAGTACCAGATTCCTGCCAATAAGCTGGAACTGGAAGTGACTGAAACCTCAATTATGGAAGATATCGAAGTGTCTTCCGCACAACTGCAGCGCCTCAAGCAGGCAGGCGTGATTCTGGCACTTGATGATTTTGGCACAGGCTATTCGTCGCTGAGTTACCTGAAACGATTCCCGTTCGACAAAATCAAAATCGACAAATCCTTTGTGGATGGTCTCCCGGGCAGTAAAGAAAACACCGTGATTGTTGAGGCCATTATCCAGTTAGGAAAGAGCTTTGGACTCGAAGTGATTGCCGAGGGCGTAGAAACTGCTGCCCAGGAAGGCCATTTACGCCAGGCAGGCTGCCTTGAGGGGCAGGGATATTTTTACGGCAAGCCTATGCTTGATGATGAGTTTCTCGATGTACTGAAAAACTGGGACAGACACCAATAGCACAACAGAGCATGGAGTCGATGTTATGGACAGCCCTGATATTGCAATCTTTCTGGACTCCCGTCAGCTGGGAGGTATTGAAACCCACGCGTTTCATCTTGCCAGAGGCCTGAAACAGTTCGGCTACTCTCCCGCCATACTGTTTTATTGCCGTTATAATGCTGATCACCCTCTTGAGCCATTGCTGCATCACCACCAGATTTCTTTTGAATACCTTGATGGCAAAATCAACAGCGCAACACTCTGGTGTCGCCAGCATCAGCCTTTACTTCTCCATACACACGGCTATAAAGCCGGCATTCTTGGCCGGCTCGCTGGCAAGCTGACCAATACACCGGTTATATCCACGTTTCATAATGGCGACCGGGGCAGCGGGCTGATAAGGTGCTATCACTGGTTTGACGAACTCACCAGCAGACTTTCCACCAATATCGCCGTCAGTCCGGAAATTGCCCTGCGCCTGCCAAAACCAGCCAGACTGATGAATAACTTTATTGAAACGCCCCGGTGGTCAGCCGCAACCGGTCAGGAAATAGCCTTTGTAGGTCGGCTAAGCCATGAAAAAGGTCCTGACTTATTCCTGCAGCTGGCTAAGCATCTGCCTGATTTACCTTTCACGGTTTATGGCTCCGGCGACCTGCAGGGAGCCCTGACCGCCAGTAAAACAGCCAACGTCAACTTTGCTGGACAAGTCACCAGTATGGAGCCTCACTGGCAACAAGTGGGCCTGCTTTGCATCTCATCCAGAGAGGAAGGCCTGCCGTTGGTCGCTCTGGAAGCCATGGCGCACGGCATCCCGGTATTGAGTTTCGCTATTGGCGCATTGCCGAAACTGATTGAGTCTGGCCGTAATGGCTGGATCATTTCAGCGGGTAATATAAAACAGATGAGTCAGCAGATAAGCCACTGGCAGCACCTGCCGGAGGAAGAAAAGGAAAAGCTGGCTCAAGCCTGCATTGAAACCATCAGAAAAAGTTACTCTTATGACGCTGTTATACCTGAGCTGCTGGCTCTCTACCGACAGGTCGTCAATAACGCCGGTTACATCTGGCCTGAAAGGTCAATACAGGAACAGGCGCAAGAACCATTACGTGAACAATAACGGAGCCGTCAGTACCGTATAGAAACCATGAGGCAACCACATGGAAGTGGGTCATAACGTTATAAAGGGTCTGAAGGTTGGCGCTATGCTCAGGCTGGCTGCCCAGATTTTTACCTGGTTAAATACCCTGATTCTTATACGTCTGCTGACGCCTGATGATTATGGCCTGATGGCTATGGCTACCGTATTTATTGGCGTGCTTGCCCTGATGGGCGACTTTGGCATCGGCAAAGCCATTATTCAGACGGAACACCTGACACCACAAATCCTAAGACAATCATTTACCGTTAATATTATTTCCTGTGTGGCACTTTTTCTGCTGTTTTATTGCTCAGCTCCATTGATTGCAGACTTCTTTTCCGAACCCAGAGTGACCATTCTGATTCAGGTCATCGCCGCTCAACACCTCATTATGATTTTTCATACCCTGCCCTATGCGCTGGCCAGCCGTAATATGCTGTATAAACAAAGAGAAAAAGTACAGTTTTTCACTACCCTGAGTACCAGTGTCTTTACTCTGGCACTGGCTGCCTCAGGGGCTGGCGTATGGTCACTGGTTCTGGGACACCTGTTTATGCGAACCGTTGCCATGATCGGCTTCTTCCGGTTGCAGCCCTGCTGGATTCTCCCGGCCATGAGTTTTCGCGGTTTTGCCCAGATCGCAGCTTTCAGCGGTATCGCCACCATCAACGACGTTCTTCGTTATGCCTATAACATTTTTACCAGCATCAGCATCGGTCGCCTGCTGACTAAAGCAGACCTGGGGGTATTTTCTGTCGCGCAAAATCTTGCCAACCTGCCCAGCGACAAAATAGGTGAATTGCTGAATCATCTTGGCCTGTCATCCTTTGCGAAACTTCAGAATGAAACAGACGTTGCCGGTCAATACCTCTTAAAGTCTGTGCGGCTGGGCAGTCTGATTCTGTTTCCCATGTACTTTGGAATGTGTGCCGTGTCGCCGGAATTAATTACTCTGGTGCTGTCGGATAAATGGCTGGCAGCCATTATTCCCTTTCAGTTTCTTTGCCTGTCCAGCCCGTTTCGCATGCTGTCAGAAATACTGGCGACCGCCACTACCGCCATTGGTAAACCCGAACGTAACACTTATGCACTGGCAGGCTCCCTCCTTATGCTGCCCATGGTTTTTTTGGGTATTCAGTACGGAGTGGCAGGCGCGGCTATGGCGTGGTTAGGCATTTCCCTGATCAGCTTTGCCCTGCATATAAAAACCATGCTTTCCCTGTTTTCGGTGTCCGTCAACCAATTACTGGGCGCTATGCTGCCAGGGTTTATCAGCGCTGCCGTTATGCTGGCTGGCCTGCAATGGTTCCGGTCAGCTTTTGCGGCAGAATTTAACAGCTGGCTGTTCTTTACCATAACCGTTGCTCTGGGGGCTTTACTTTATGGGACAGTAATGCTGACTGGTTTTAGGCAACAGACGCTTACCGTCGTTCGTTATCTCAGGCACTGAGTCATTGTTATGAACACCCCAGAGGCATTGAACCAGGTCACTGTACAGAAAGTCACTGCACAGGAGGAGTCATGGGTCGGATTACTCCTGAACAGCAAGTACAAAAACAAGTTCGTAATAGTGTACTGCCTGCTGGCTGCCCTGCCGCCGCTGATTTTTCCTCACCCTGTATTGTTGCTGCCCCTGGCGGTCATTCCACTTGGTCTGATCTTTATTCTCAAAAAACCGTTTGTCGTCTGCCTGATCTTCATCCTGTTTTCATTTTTCCGTTTGCATGAAGTCTTCCCGCAACTGGACCCGATCAAGATACCGTTACTGACGGCACTGGCTTCTTATTTTGTACTGGCATGGCACATTATTCTGACCCGGAAGGTGAAAACCTACTGGCGGCACGAGCACACTATTTTTGGCCGTTTTTTTGGTTGGGTGGTTATCGGAATAGTGTTCTCCAGTCATCCGGGTTCAGCCTTTGGCAGTTTCACCAGTGTCTACATGAAGATCGGTATCATGGTGCTGGCCATCTCCTGGCTGATGACCGAAAAGTGGCACTTCAGGCTGGCGCACCTGCTCATTATCTGTGCGGGCCTGGCGGTAGGCGGAGTCACCCTGTTTAACAAAGCCAATGGTATCGGCCTGGTTGAAGAAACCCGTGTCACCATACCCGGCACCAGCCTGGGAGACCCCAATGACTTATCTCTGGTATTGAGTTTTCCAATGAGTTTCGCCATTGGTTTCGCAGCCACCCGGGGGACTGGCAAATTTAAAACTCTACTTGGCCTTATTGGGTTTGGTGTCTTTATTTCTGCCATTCTCGCTACCCAGAGTCGGGGTGGTTTGCTGGCAACTGTTGCCGTTCTGGGGATATTTGGTCTGCGCATCATCAAGTCCAAATTACTGTTGATCAGTATTGGCAGTTTTGGCCTGATGATTCTGGTGGCCGCAGCCGGTATCAGCGACCGGAAATCCGGCGGTGCCTCAGAAGAAGGGGTGGACGAATCGGCAATGGGTCGTATACATGCCTGGGAGGCCGCTTTCCTGATGGGGCTCAGAAACCCGATGACGGGCGTAGGGTTATCGATGTTTCTGGATAATTACTGGGACTACGCCACCCACAGCAGGGCACAGGGAAAGGCGCACGTTACCCACAGTACCTGGTTTCAGGTGCTGGCTGAGTCTGGTTTTGTTGGGCTGGGGCTGTTCCTGTTTCTGATTTACACCATGTTTCTATCAATCCGCGGTAACCTTGCCCGGCTGGATAAGTTGAGGGGGACGCCAGAATACGACCCGTCGATGACGGCCATAACGGTAGGAACCTATGCCGGTCTGGTGGGTTTCTGCGTTTCCGGCAGTTTCCTGAGCCAGGGTTTCCTGTGGCCCATCTACATTATCACCTCTATAGGCATCGCCATTGCGAACTTCATGGATAACCATTATCCCGAACCTGAGCCTGAATTAAAGGATGAGGAAGGTACGGCAGATAAAAAAGGAAAGTCTGCCAAAGCCCTGAAGAGAAAAGGTTCTTTAAATGCAAAACCGGTTAATCCTCTGGCTAGATGACAATCAGTATTCAAATGGAGAACCATAATGGCTGACCTGGTGGTGTTCGGAGAAGACTGGGGAGGACTGCCATCCAGTACACAGCACCTGATAAGTCATTTATTGAAAAGGCACCGGGTGATCTGGATTAACTCCATTGGCATGCGAAGCCCAAAGCCCGGCTTTAAAGATTTAGTTCGTGTGATTAATAAACTCAGGGCGATGTCAGGCCTCTCCAGAACCTCTGAAAGGGTTAACGATAGCCCAAAGCCAGTTATTCTGAACCCAAGAGTTATCCCCTTCCATGGGCTGTCACTGGTTCGAAAAATCAACAAACGCTGGCTGACAAAGCAGATTCAGTCAGCCTGCACCACCCATGATTTCAAAGACATTATCCTCTGGGTTTCTCTGCCGACTGCGGTTGACGTGGTGGGAGCGCTCAATGAGAAAGCTTCCATCTATTATTGTGGCGATGACTTTAACGCCCTGGAAGGCGTCGACCATTCAACCGTTCAACCCATGGAGCGAGAGCTGATTAGAAAAGTTGACCTTATTCTGGTCGTCAGCGAAGAACTTGCCCAAAAGTTCCCCGGGCCAAAAACCGTTATGCTGCCCCATGGCGTTGATTTTGACTTGTTTTCAACGCCTGCCCCTCATCCCGGTGACTTTCCGGATGAAGGCCCAACGGCCGGATTTTACGGCAGCCTGTCTGAGTGGCTGGATGTGGAAATGATGGCACAAACGGCTACCGCCATGCCCAGCTGGAATTTTGTCTTTGTCGGAGCGGTAAAGACAAAAGTTGGCGTCCTGGAAGAACTCCCTAACGTTCACTTCCTTGGTCCCAGAGCCCACTCTCAACTACCCGCCTATGTCCAGCACTGGGATGTTGCCATGTTGCCGTTCAGACACAACCGTCAGATTGAAGCCTGTAACCCATTGAAATTGCGTGAGTACCTGGCTTCCGGAACAGCGATTGCCAGTACCGATTTCCCGGCAGTGAGGGTTTATCAGGAACAGGTAGCCATTCAAAAACATAAAGAGCCCTTTTCAAGGGTGATACAAAGGGCTTTTGAAAATCGCGACCACACGCAAACAAGGCAGGCCATGGTCGTTGATGAGTCCTGGCAGCATCGGGCAAACCAGCTGGAAGACCTTGTCAATCATTTGGCAGAACAGTGATGACTACCACCCCGCCAACCCTGAAAATTACAACTACAATTAAATACAACCTGAGCATCTAAGAGACTGATGTAGAAGTAAAAATTCGTCAAAAACCAATAATAAAACGACAGTTTTCTACTTCTATAACTGAAGCTCTAACGCATAATTGACGCTACAGGTCTTTAACTGGCTCTTTAACTGGCAAATCTGTGATGTGAAAGGAAGCCCTGCAGTGAAAAGGATATTCAGTTTCCAGACAATCACCCTCTGGCTCATGGCTGCCTGGCTCATAATGGTGCTGCCAGTACTCTCTGGATGTGCCAATAAAAATGGTCAAATGGGCCCGATTCAGGCGGCCATGGCTGGTACTGAGGAAGAACCAGCAACGAATCAGCAACTTTTGGCTTCCATCGAAAAGATGATTGAAGAGCACAGGGGCAAAGGTTACAGCGACCACGCTTTCGTACGCAAAATGTCGCTTCACTATGAGCCCAGTATTCGAATGCTGACCGATCATCAAAAGAAAATCATTGAGTTATTTTTTCAAACACTACCAGCCAATGATTCGATCAGTATTATTATTTCGATCTCTCCCACATCCAAAGAAAATGGTTTTGAGGACCTGCATACCTCCTGGTTGCGAATACAGGGTCTTAAAAACCTGTTGCAAAGCTATACGCCAGACATAGAGGAGCTGTACCAGCCCGGTCAGGCCAGGGACACAGTAGTCATTCAGGTGTTCGGAGGAAAAGGTGTCTAACGACGTATTACTAAACCTTTTCCGGCTTTTGAATGTTGCCTGGGTGAGGCGTTACACCATTGTCATCCCCATGCTGATCATGCCTGTGATCGGTTTTGGCGTGAGCTTTCTGACACCCAAGTTTTATGAAGCTCACACCACGATTCTTTTGCAGGATACCAGTGAACTCAACCCGATTCTGGAAGACTTTTCCATTTCGACCAACCTGGAAGAACGACAGGCGGCGTTGAAAATTCTTCTCAAAAGCCGGAACGTTCTTGGGGCTGTTGCAAAAGATCTGGGTTATATCAACGAAGACTCCCCACAGAATATTGTGGATGAGCAGCTGGCTGAATTGTCTAATTCACTGTCAATTGTTTTTGGTGGTGAGCTGATCAAAATCTACTATCGCTCAGAAAACAGAACAGACATCGCCTTTCTGCTTGAGACGGTGACCAAACACTTTCTGAAAATTGTGCTGGCTCCCCATAAATCCTGGACCAGCACCTCAGAAGCCTTTCTGGAAAACCAGCTTGAACGGCAAAAAATGGATTTGAAGGCAGCGGAAAAAAGGCTGTCCGATTACAAAGCCAAATACGCACTGGAGCTGCCGCAACTTCATAAAGCCAATATTTCTCGTCTGGCCGAGCTAAGGCAGCTGTTGACAGAAAAAATGACAGACCTCGCTGGCGCTGAAGCGTCTATGGAAGAATTCAATGGCAACCTGGCCCAGACCAACCCTGTAATCGGAAAACTCGAAGAGCGCCTGATCGCCATTCGTGCCGATCTGAGTATGCTGCGATCCCGTTACACAGAACAACACAGTAAAGTACGTGCCGCTTCCAGAGAGTTCGAACGCCTTGAATCCGAGAGAAAACGGTTGATATCGGAAACCTCTCAGCTTACACCGGAAGACATTAAACGACTCTGGAACCTTGCTGCCACCAGTGCTGGCAGTCTGGATATTGGCAATCAGGGTACAACCACCACCATTCTGGCATCCCAGTTACAGGCCGTGCAGGATGCTAATGCCAGAGTGATTGGCTTGAAAAATGAGGTAGAAAGCATTCGAAAACAGTCCCTGAATCTTGAAAGCAGGGTTCGGGATTTTGCGGAAGTTGAGCGTAGCCTGACGGAGTTACAGCGGGATTACGACGTCAAGCTCAAGCTGTATGAAGATTTCCTGAATCGTTACGAGATGGCGAGGGTATCGGGCGACCTGGGTCGCTATGAAGAGATGGAGCGGGTAAAAGTCATCGACAAACCTTTTACTCCCAGTCGGCCTAATGTCATACCAGCCGCCCTGTTTATTGTTGCCGGCTTTTTTGCCGGGCTTGGTATAGGGACAGGCCTGGCTGCTATTTCAGAAATATCAGACACCAGCCTGCGTTTAAGAGAAACCGTGGAGACAATGACCGGTTTACCAGTCATCACCCGTCTGCCAGCAATGCCCCAGGCTCTGCCACTGACTTATAACCCGCAGACCGACTCATTCTCACATGAAGAGGGAGCCAGCGCATGAAACAACCTGTTATAGCCCAGATTGCACAGCAGCTTGCTCCCGGCGGCATTGAGACAATGGTTCTCGATCTGCAAAGCGGTGCAGACAACCCTGAGCAGGTACACATCATCAGCCTTGAAGGAACAGAGACCTCTCTTAAGGACAACTGGTCAAGATTGCAGAATGTTCCCCGCCTGCATGCCCTTAACAAGCCGCCGGGGATTCAGCTGTCGACTATTCGCCAGCTGGCAGATTTACTTCGCTCCCTTAATGTTGATGTCGTTCACACACACCATGTTGGCCCCATGCTGTATGGAGGGCTGGCTGCCAAGCTGGCAGGCTGCGGTCATGTTCACACGGAACACGATGCCTGGCACCTGGCTAACCTTAAGCGCAGAATTCTGGTTGGCACCTTTTTCCATCTGCTCAGGCCAACCGTTATTGCTGACGCCCGACTGGTGGCACAGAGCATTCAGCGTTACATTCCAATGTTCCCCACTGAAGTCATCATGAACGGCATCAACACTGAACGCTTTCACCCCGGTGACCAGAATCAGGCCCGTCGCCACCTTGGGCTTCCCACGGATGTACCTGTTATTGGCTGCGCAGCCCGGCTGACCGCCGTAAAGTCCCACGATATTCTTCTCTCCGCTTTTGCCCGACTGCCCGAAAACACGCACCTTGCACTGGCGGGCGGCGGCGAGCTGGAAACATCATTGCGGCAGCAAGCTGCCTCTCTTGGTGTTTCAGACCGGGTGCATTTTCTGGGTGTTGTCGGGAACATGCCGGAATTTTTCCGTGCCATTGACGTCTTCTGCCTGGCTTCGCAGCGAGAAGGTTTGCCATTGTCGCCTTTAGAGGCACAAGCCTGTGGCAGACAGGTTGTTATGACCGATGTAGGGGGCTGCAGTGAAGCCACTGCCCCGGATTATGGTTTGCTTGTACCTGCAGGCGATATCGACAGCTTATCAACAGCCCTGCAACGTCAACTGGAAGAGGGCTGCTCTGACAGTGCCAGACTGTCTGCCAGAGCCTTTGTGAGAGAACACGGCGACCTGAAGCGCATGATTGCCCAATATCAGGGTTATTACCTGCACAGCCTCGGAAGACAGGGAAAACCCGGGGAGGGCTGTGATGCTTGACGGGTTAGCTCTTACCCTGTTTATTGTCGCGTGCATAGTGATTATTTATCATCATGCAGGGTACCCTTTGTTACTGCGCGTACTGTCCAGAAAACATCCCTCGCCACCGCCCTATTTTCACCGGCATTTTAATGTTACGCCTCTCGATCTGATGTTACCCAGAATCTGTCTGGTCATGCCTGCCCACAATGAGGCTGACACCATTTCAGACAAAATCTACAACCTCGGCACACTGGACTACCCGGAAAACAAACTGCGCATCATTATTGTCTGCGATGGCTGCACCGATGAAACAGCTGACATCGCCCGGGGTGCCGCAAAAGCCAGAGAGAACAGACATCTCACCATTGATGTGGTCGATAAGCCGGACAACTGTGGCAAAGTCGCTGTTCTGAATGAAGCGATCAGTCTCTGCAACTGTGATGTGGTGGTTCTCTCCGATGTTTCAGCACTGCTATCCATAGACAGCTTATTGATCACTGCCTCCCAGCTCAGTGAAGACGATACCGGTGTCGTGTGCGGCAGCTATCAGTTTTTCCAGTCACTCAGTGCAGGCGAACAGGCTTACTGGGCGTACCAGCGTCAGATTAAGACCCGTGAGAGTGCGATTGGCGCTACTTTGGGTGTCCATGGCGCATTTTATGGATTTCGCCGCAAACTGTTTGAACGACTACCTCCGGACACCATCAATGACGATTTTGTTCTGCCCGTCAGTATCGTCATGAAGGGCTACAAATGCCTTTATGACCCAAGGATTGTTGCGGTCGAACTGGAACAGGCCTGCAATGAGATGGACTTCAGTCGTCGCAAACGAATTGCAGCAGGCAATGTTCAGCAGGCTATTCGCTGCATTGGTTTATTGCAGCCACGTTTTGGCAAGATCGCCTTTAACTTTTTCTCTGGCAAATTCCTGCGCCCAATGATGCCGGCTTTTCTCTTTCTGGCGCTGGTTTCATCAGCCTGGCTGGCTCCCCACCACTGGTTTTACACACTGGCTTTTACTGGACAGTTAATCGCTTATCTGGTTTCAGGGCTTTACATACTGACGGGCAGCCAGCCCGGCTGGAAGCCTTTGAGAGTGATTTATTACATCGTTTCCGGACACCTTGCCATGGGCATCGGATTACTCCGATACGCCTTTGGTCTGGAGTCAGGGCAATGGAAAAAGGTCGAACCCGGTTCGGCAGTCAAAAAAAGCAAGGGAAGTACCCAAGGAGTATAACGTTATGAAAGACGTCACTTATGTTCACCCCGTTACTGCCATTGGTAAACGGGCAATGGACATGACTGTTGCTATTATCGGGCTCGTACTGACACTGCCACTGTTTCCGCTTATCGCCATTGCGATCAAAATGGATAGCCCCGGGCCTGTTTTTTACCGGCAGATGCGAATTGGCTATCAGCGAGACAACTATATCAGCCTGTTCCAAATGATTAAGTTTCGTTCCATGCGTGCTGATGCCGAAGCCAAAAGTGGCCCGGTGTGGGCGCAGAAAAATGACCCACGAATCACCAAACTGGGTAACTTCCTGAGAAAAACCCGTCTGGATGAACTGCCACAACTATGGAATGTACTGGTTGGCGATATGTCCATTGTCGGACCAAGACCTGAGCGCCCCGGTATGTGCAACAGGCTGGAAAGTAATATTCCCTTTTATACGGAACGCACCTACGACGTAGTACCCGGCCTGACCGGTCTTGCTCAGGTTAACCTTGGATACGATGAAAGCATTGACGACGTCCGCAACAAAGTGGCCTACGACCACGCTTATGCGCTGGCGCTGAGCAGCCCTCTGGACTGGTTAAAAATGGACACTTTCGTTATGTTCAAGACATTTACAGTCATGGTACTCGGAAAGGGGCAGTAATCAGGACATTACTACCCTTATCAGACGTTATTGGCAAGGTGCTGCTGTGCGAGAAGATCCAGAGCTTTTCTCATGGCTTCCCGGCTGTGAGCCCCTTCCTGATGCAGGTCAGAAAGTGGCAGCTGTCGTATCGCACAGCAAACGTCTTCCGGGCGGTCATACTCTTCAGGCCATAACAACACGTCAGGATAAACCCCCGTCATCTCTTTCATCCAGCCGAGCTTTTCGGCAATAGGCTGTTTACCGACAACAGTCGTCTCCGGATTGATATTACCCACAAACACCTTCAGGGCATTTGGGTTATTGTTAATCGCTTCAGCAATGCCTTTCATCAGCAAAGAAGGCAGGATACTGGTCATGAAGCTGCCAGGTCCCAGAATGATCATATCGGCCTGTTCAATAACGGAAACGGCTTCCGAAGTCGGCTTGATATCAGGGAGCAGCATCAGTTTGTCAGGCCGTTTATCCAATGCATCAATGATGGTTTCTCCGACTATTTTTTCACCATTTAACATGGCAGCCAGTCTGGCGGGTTCCTCAGACATTGGAATAAGCTGCGCCCCAACCTGCAACATTTTGCGAATGAGGTTAACCGCATCCAGAGGGCGAACACACATTTGATCCATTGCCAGCATAATCAGGTTGCCCAGATTGTGACCACTGAGCTCCCCGCTGTTTTTGAAGCGATATTCAAACAGGATTCTGGCAAGGTTAGGGCTGTCAGAACAAAGCTGGTTAAGGCAGTTGCGCAGATCGCCCCAGGCGATACACCCACTGGCTTCTCTGAGCCGGCCTGTTGATCCGCCATCATCGGTGGTGGCAACAATGCCTGCCAGCTTTTCTTCCATAAAGCCAAGGCTGGCCATGACACGTCCTAAACCGTGCCCACCACCGATGGCAACAATTTGACGACACTGGTAGAGTGCTTTTAAGGATTCCATTGAATGTCGGATAAGCCAAATAAGAATAATAAAAGGATTATAGATTATTAATAATACTATCGTCTCGATCTGGCTTATGGTTAGCCTGACTGATCAAGATGTCGCTTTCAGACGGTGAAAATCGTTCAGGCACTAACTCGGGAAGCCGTTTCCGAAGGTAATCCTCCAGTACACCAGCCTGGTCATCTGACAGAAACATCCCCAGTTTACTGCGGCGCCAGAGTATATCATCGACACTGTAAGCCCACTCGTTGAGTATCAGATAATCCACTTCGGCGGCATAAAGGTCGGCTCCAAAATATTGCCCAAGGTCATCTGGACTGGACGCTTCCTGCAACCATTGCCTCGACAAAGAGCCATAACTTTGACAAAGCCTGCGGGCAAATGAATCACTCAGCCATGGATAGGCATTCTGAAGACTTTCTATAAACGACTCGGGAGACTCAAACCCATCAGTCCCCGGAAGGCGATGGTCTGCTGTCCATGACGAGCGCATCTCCGGAAAATAGCCCGACAGTTTCTCAGAAGCGGCCTCTGCCAGTTTGCGATAGGTCGTCAGCTTACCGCCAAACACTGACAACAACGGCACACGACCTTCTACATCTTCAAGCTCAATGGTGTAATCCCTGGTAATCGCCTGTGGTGAATCGGATTCATCCTCACACAATGGCCTCACACCTGAGTAACTCCAGATAACATCCTCTGGCGATACCTTGTTTTTAAAATGCTGATTAACAACGTCACATAAATAGCGCTGTTCTTCTTCAGAACAGGATGCTGAAACCGGATCGCCATTGTATTCAACATCCGTCGTACCAATCAGGGAGAACTGCTCCAGCCAGGGCGTCACAAAAACAATGCGTCCATCCTGATTCTGCAGAATAAAAGCTCTCGGTTCATCGTGAAGCTTTGGCACCACGATATGACTGCCTTTAATTAACCGTATCCGCCGTGGAGCCTGTTCACTGAGTACAGAATCAAATAGGGAGCTCACCCAGGGACCCGCTGCGTTAACCAGGGCATGACAGGTTACTTCGGTTTCTCTGCCTGTCAGCCGGTCTTTCAGCAAAACATGCCAGAGTTGATTGTCACACCATGCTTTCACCGCTTCTGTCCGGGTCAGAACCGTACCACCCAGACGCTGCAAAGACATCGCATTCAACACCACCAGCCGGGCATCATCGACCCAGGCATCAGAGTATTCAAAGCCCTGAACAAACTCCGATTTCAGGGGGGAGGTTTCTGAAAACCAGACTTTTTGTGATCCGGGCAAAGACACCCGGGAACTGAGGTAGTCATAGAGAAACAGTCCTGCCCGAATTAACCAGGCAGGTCTGAGCTGAGGCCGGTGAGGCAAACAGAAACGCATTGGTCTGGCAATATGGGGCGCTATTTTTAACAACACTTCACGTTCAGCCAGGGCTTCTCTGACCAGTCGAAACTCATAATGCTCAAGATATCTGAGGCCACCATGAATCAACTTACTGCTGGACGATGAAGTCGCACCCGCCAGGTCATCTTTTTCGCAAAGCCCAACCTTCAGGCCTCGCCCGGCGCAATCGACCGCAATCCCTGCGCCATTGATGCCACCGCCCATAACAAAGACATCAAAGTCTGCTGTTTTCATTGTTTTTTTTAAAGCTACAGCCATTGTTTTTTTCCAGCCCTTAAGGTCATGGAAAACTATCATACGACCAATTGCGAATAATTACGAATAATTACGAGCAATAAGGAAAGGAAGCACCCATCAACGGATAGTGGACAGCGGACAGCGGAATGCGAAAGTGATATCGATACCTGATCAGGTATCGATATTGATAATCCGGGGAGAGATAAGGAACAGGCGAACCTGCTGGCGATTAACCGTTTTTTCATTTCGAAACAGTGTACCGAGGACTGGAATATCCCCAAGAACCGGAACTTTTGTCGCATTCTCGGTTTCTGTTTCCTGAACAAAACCACCGATCAGCAGGCTTTCAGATTCATTAACAACCGCCTGGGTACTGATTGAGCTGTTAGTGACTTTGGGCAGTGAAGCGCCTTCTGCTGTCTCGTCACCACCGTTCTGGATATTCACGCTCATGTGAATTTTCCGGCCTTTTTTCTCGTTAACAATTCTTGGGGTCACTTGTACAACGGTTCCGGATGTCACCGGAAACAACTCAGCGTCTTCGGTGCTTTCCACTTTGACATAAAAGGTACTGCTGCTATCAAAAACGGCTTCAAGGTTGTCCAGTGTCAGTATGGATGGTCTGGACACTACCTTTGCACGACCTTCATCTGCCAGCAGACTCAGCCGCGCATTAAAGCTTCCCAGGTTCATACCCACCACCGTGGTGAATGACTGAAAGTCCTTGGCGTGTGCAGAGCCTGCCGGATCGAACTTAAGTTCAGAGTTGGTTCCACGCGTGTTATTCCAGTCAACCCCTAACGCAGAAATATCCTGTGAATTCACATCAATAATCGAAACACTGACTTCTACCTGGGCTGAGGGTTTATCCAGGGATTTAATCAGTTCTTCATACATGGGCATCTTAGACTCAAGATCATGCACGATAATCGCATTCAGCCGGGGGTCTGCATTAATCAATACTTTCTCAGCCTCTGCTCCTGCATTCAACTGCTGCGCCCCGGAGCTGGCAGCATCCTGAGCGGCTCTAACAGCGGCTTTTCTTTCTGCTGACCGTGTCACACCCTGAGCAGGCTTGAGAGAAGGCGTTGCCAGAGTCTGTCGGGTAACCTGGGCAACGCCGCCACCGCTGATAATACTGCGCAACAATGTAGAAACGCCCGGCACCACAACCTGCTGACCCCGAAAGTTAAACTGCTTGTCTGTCGCCCAGGCGTACTTCAGGCGGAACATTCTTACGGACAGCTGACTTTTTTGCCGGTCACCTTCTTTTTTATCCAAAAGCTCTGCGGTCTGAGTCACCATTTCAACATAGCGAGGCGGACCGGAAACATAAACCAGCCCATTCTTTGGCTGTTCTTTCCAGAAAAACCGACCATCCCAGATCCCCACACGTTTGAGCGTTTTCTTGAATTTATCAATGCTCATGTAGTTCAGGCTGATAATCTTTTGCTGGGCAGCATTACCGTTGTAAACGTAGAGCGTATGTCCATCGAAATACCAGATAAAGCCATAGACATTGGACATGTGATCCAGAAAGTCAATCGGCGTCAGCGGCCCTATTTTACCATTAACCTGCCCTTCCAGATCTTCAGCCAGAATAGTGGGAATATAATAACTGGCCGCAAAATTCTGCAGAACTTCCGCCAGGTCCTCCCCGCTGCCGTAATAGGCATAAGGTCGCTCACCAAAAGCTTCCAGAGATGGCGAAGAATCATCAGGTACGTTTTCCGATGTGTTTTCGGATTCGTCCATTTCTGCTTCAGTATCTGTTTCAACCTTCGCCTTGACAGCTATGCCCTGATTCAGCATTTTGGCATCATTATCAATAGGCAGGTCAAAGCCAGTCTGTTGTGGGCTTTGTTTTAAAGGTGGCTTCGGGTTCGCTGAATTCAGCTGGTAGTTATAATCAACACTGTCTACACCAGAACCCATATTTGGGTCTTCCAGCCATTGCTGCAATTTATAATATTCTTCCTGGGTCGGTCTGGCTTCTCTTGGAGGGAATGACTGGGCATCAAGAGAGTTCATCTCCTGCCTCCCTGACTGAACCGGCAACTGTTCGATTGGAATATAAATAGTCTGCCCGGTCATCAGCCGGTCAGGATTGGTAATATTGTTGTAGGAAATCAGTTCGTAAACATCGAACCCGTAATTTTCAGCAATAATGGCAAGGGTTTCATCTGGCCGAACAATATGTCGGCGGGCATTCTCTTTATCAATACGAGCCCAGTTGCTGTTTGAAATAGCATTTGGAGCGACCAGCGTGAACATCAGAGGAATAAGCAATGCCCACTTAATGCACCGATTTTTACACTGCTCAATACAACGATGCAGGTTGATAAGAAAGCTCATTACACGAGTGCCTCCATGCCAGTCTCGCTACAGCTCACTTCAACTACTTAATCAAACAGCTAACGATTCATTACAGTTAGCTGCTCATTACAGCTAACTAGTCATTATTAATACTTCGTCAATTAGCACAAAAAAATAAAGCTTTAATACTGAAATCAAGCAAAAAATTCCATTTAATTGACAGTGTATCCAACTCCGCCCCCTAATTCTAATGCTTTTAGCCTGACCGCTTTCAGGTCATCACCAGGTGGCCGATGAAATGCCTATTCGATTTCCACAAAAAGAATACGACTATGGATGTTTCATTCAACAGTGGCCTGTCTGGAATTTCCAGAATAGCCGCAGATGCGGTCGATAAAGACTTTCCTAAAGATAAGTCCTCGTTTAAGCCTTCTGGCGAAAGCATCACCGCTCACTTCTGGACAGCTCTTGAAATGGGCCGGACTTTTCAGAACCGGGAAAAACGATTCGCCATGAACGTCAACTCATCATCATTATCATTATCACCCGATGAACATCACATGATGACTAATCTGGCATTAGCCATTTTTGAGCAACGCAAAAATGAAAGCCCGGAATTTCAGAAGGCGCTTGACGTTTTACAGGAGTCGAAAGAGCTTCAGGAAATGTTGATGATGAGCCGAAATATACTGGTGGCAGGGTGATATTTAGAAGGCGGAATTGGAATAAGGGAGACATTCTATGGATAAAACGCTGAAAGAATGGTTATTCGCTCAGGCTTCTTATTATCTTGAATATTTACAGCCCCGCAAGTCGATCGCCCTGCTCGAAGCCATGCGTCAGATGGAACCTGAGAACCCTGATGTTCATCGCATGCTGAGCTATGCCTACCTTCAAACTGACCAGCCTGCAGAGTCCATTAAGGCTGCCGATAGTTTTCTGCAGTACGTAAAGCCCGGCACCGATACCCGTGCCATAAAATGGATCAAGGGACGCGCCCTGCTCAGGAAGAAAAAGTTGAAGAAAGCCGCTGTACGTTAACCCCTGCTTTCCGCCTGATTTCTGCCTGAAAGGTTAAGCCCCGAACAATCAGGCTGAATGCATGAATCCAGTTCTTATCGGTCTCCAGAAAATGGGCCAGCGCAATGACCTGATGCTGGCTGTTTTGCTGGTAGCCATTGTTGGCCTGATTATCCTGCCCATGCCCACCCCTGTGGTGGATTTTTTGATTGCCCTGAACATGGGCCTGTCCTTTATTCTGATGATGACGTCTATTTACCTGAGGTCGCCTCTGGAGTTTTCGTCTTTCCCTGCAGTACTGCTGGTGACCACCCTGTTCAGGCTGTCATTGTCTATTACGACAACCCGCCTGATTCTTTTGCAGGCCGACGCCGGTGAGATTGTCTACACCTTTGGTAATTTCGTGGTAGGCGGCAACCTGATTGTAGGTATCGTTATCTTCCTGATCATCACCATTGTTCAGTTTCTGGTGATTACCAAAGGTTCAGAACGTGTTGCAGAAGTAAGCGCCCGTTTCTCTCTGGATGGTATGCCTGGTAAGCAGATGAGTATTGATGCCGACTTGCGTGCCGGTTCCATTGAAATGGAAGAAGCCCAGAAACGCCGGGAGCTGGTTCAGAAAGAATCCCAGATGTACGGCTCTATGGACGGAGCGATGAAGTTCGTCAAAGGAGATGCCATTGCTGGTCTGATTATCATCTTTGTAAACATCACAGCCGGGGTAGCCATTGGTTCCACCATGCTGGGACTGAGTGCTGGTGAAGCCCTTCAGCTGTATGCCATTTTAACTGTTGGGGACGGCCTGATTTCCCAGATTCCCGCCCTGCTGATCTCCATCACCTCCGGTATTATCGTTACCCGGGTATCGAACGAGGACTCCAAAGACCTTGGTAATGAAATCGGCGGGCAACTGCTGGATAAACCCAAAGCCCTTATGGTGGGTGGCGTTTTACTGCTTTGCTTTGCGCTGATTCCCGGCTTCCCGACCCTGATTTTCCTGTTTCTGGCAGCCTTTATCGGCGGCGGTGGTTACTACCTGTTAAAGAAAGCCGCCAAAGCCGAACACGATGAGGCAGAAGGCGGTATTCCTGCTATGGCAGCAGCCACCGAATCACCGGACAAAGCCAAATCACGTCTGGATCAACAGGAAGAGTTCACCCAGACACTGCCACTGATTATTGATGTACCCACTTCGATTCAGGAAAGTCTGGATACACAATCGTTGAACGACGAGTTACTGAAAGTCCGCAAAGCACTTTACATGGATCTGGGTGTGCCTTTTCCCGGTATTCACCTGCGCTTTAATGACTCCATGGCAGACAACACCTATTCTATTCTTTTGCAGGAAGTCCCCGTCGCCAGCGGCTATTTCCGACCCGGCTATATCTTTATCCGTGAATCCATTGACCATCTGGAAATGCTGAAAATTCCTTTTGAACAAGAGGACGATTTTCTGCCCGGACTGGACACTATCTGGGCAACCGAAGATAAGAAGGAACGTCTGGAAAAGAACAACGTTAACTTTATGGACGCTCCTAAAATTCTCACCTTCCATCTGGCTCATGTCCTGAAAAAGTACTCAGAAGAATTTATCGGTATTCAGGAAACCCGCTACCTGCTGGAGAAAATGGAAAGCTCGTTCGGTGAACTGATCAAGGAAGTGCAGCGTTTATTGCCCGTTAACAAAATTACCGAAATATTTCAGCGGCTGGTATCCGAAGATATTTCCATTCGCAACCTGCGCTCTATTCTGCAGTCACTGGTTGTCTGGGGGCATAAAGAGAAAGAAGTGGTTCAACTGACGGAATATGTCCGCTCATCATTAAAGCGTTACGTCAGCTACAAGTACTCCAATGGTAAAAACATGCTGCCGGTGTATCTGCTGGATCAGGATGTTGAAGACACCATTCGTGGCGGTATTCGCCAGACGTCTGCTGGCAGCTATCTGGCACTTGATCCGTCACAATCGGCACGGTTTGTGGAAAACGTTAAAAATACCGTGGGTAAAATAGGCCACCTGGAACACAAACCCGTACTGATTACGTCCATGGACATTCGTCGTTACGTACGCAAGCTGCTGGAACTGGAAGTGTATGATCTGGCCGTACTGTCACATCAGGAACTGACGGAAGAAATAACCGTTCAGCCTCTGGGCCGAATCTCTTTATGAGGCATCAGGATTAATTCGGGCGTACAGAAACTGGTCATAAAAGCGTTCACCTTTGTAGATGTGTTTTCTCAGAATACCTTCACGCTGATAACCACACTTCTCAAGCACTTTACAGGAGCCTTCGTTGTACTCCACAACATCGGCAAACAGCCGGACAATCTTCTTCTTTTTGAACGCATAATCTGAAGCAAAGGCGAGGGCTTTAGGCATGATTCCCCTGCCCCAGTGTTCTTCCGATATCCAGTAGCCAATCTCGGCGGAATAGCGATGCACATCCAGCTGCACAACAAAACCGATTTCACCGATGGCTTCCTGTCCACTGGCAATCACAAAGCGGGTATCCGGCTCGTGCTCCTTTACATGCTGAATCCACGCTCTGGCATGTTCAATACTGTAAGGGTTGGGAAAACTGTCTCTGAGATTCCGGGCAATGTTGGCATTGTTGCCATGGCGGGATAAAGACGATGCATCGCCATACAGGAAGCTTCTGACACTGTATCCATCACCCAGATCAAATCGCATATCCATTGCCTTTGAAAAGCCATCAACAGATAGGTCATCGGCTTAACAGAGACAGCCTTGAAAGGCTGGCGGCAGCGTTAAAAAATTTTGTCCAGGGCTTTATCCAGTGAAGCAATAGTCCGGTCGATATTATGCAGCTTGTCCAGACCAAACAATCCCAGGCGGAATGTTTTGAAGTCTTCAGACTCATTGCACATCAGTGGAACGCCACCAGCAATCTGCAAACCTTCCTCAATAAATTTCCTGCCGGTCTGAATCTCACTATCAGAGGTATAACTAACGACCACACCCGGTGCCTCAAAGCCCTCTGCTGCCACAGACTTGATTCCTTTTTCAGTCAGCAATTCACGAACCCGTCGACCCAGCTCCAACTGTTCTTCACGCACCTTCTCAAGCCCATAAGCTTCAGTTTCTTTGACAGTTTTACAAAAAGTATTAAGAGCATCCGTCGGCATGGTCGCATGATAGGCGTGACCACCCTTCTCATAGGCTTCCATAATCTGGAGCCATTTTTTCAAGTCACAGGAAAAGCTGCTGCTTTGAGTACCCTCAATTCGGTCACGAGCCAGCGGACTCAGCATTACCATGGCAGAACAGGGGGAGCTGCTCCAACCTTTCTGTGGTGCACTGATCAGAATATCAACCCCGGTTTTGCCCATATCAACCCAGATTGTTCCAGAGGCGATGCAGTCAAGAACCATCATGCCACCCACAGAATGAACGGCATCAGCGACAGATTTAATGTACTCATCGGGCAGCATCATGCCGGAAGAGGTTTCTACGTGGGGAGCAAAGACAAATTCCGGCTTTTCGGCAAGGATTCTGGCAACAACTTCTTCTAAAGGTGCCGGAGCAAACGGAGCGTCAATAGCATCACTTTCAGGGCGCGCCATCATCACAGTATGCTCTGAAGGAATATTCCCCGTTTCAAAAATCTGGGTCCAGCGATAGCTGAAGAAACCATTACGGATGACCAGGCATTTTTTATCAGCGGCAAACTGTCTGGCGACGGCTTCCATACCATAGGTGCCACCACCCGGCACAATGACAACAGAATGAGCGTTGTATACCTTTTTCAAAGTGGCAGAGATACCGTTCATAACCCCCTGAAAGGTGGTCGACATATGGTTTAGAGAGCGGTCGGTAAATACTACGGAATATTCAAGTAACCCATCCGGGTCAACGCTATCGAGTAAACCAGCCATTATGGCACTCCTTGAAGATCAGTTGTTTTAATTACTATTTAATGAATCATTCAATGAACACGAGCACCCTGCTCAACAAGGGCTTCCTGCAACCTTTGAATATCAACATCCGCTACATTAACGCCATCTTTCAAAGACAAAGCGGCTGCCATCCCCGCACCCTGCCCGGTAACAGCACAGCAAATCATATTACGGGTAGCGGCATGGGAAATTTTATCCCCAGCAATGCAGCGACCGGCTACCAGCAGATTTTCAACATTCTGTGGAATGAGTGCGCCGTAAGGTATTTCGAAATAACGCCCGGTAGTGGGAAGAATAATGATGCCGTAACCGTCAATAAATTCAGGGAAGATGCCAATGGAATCATCAAATCGCCCCTGGTTACGGATGTCTGATTCAGTGATCGTGCCGCGCCCCTCAATAATGCGAGATTCACGGGTTCCCAGAGTCATACCAAAGTTGCGGAGTTTGGCGCGCTCAAAACCGGGAATGTAAGCTCGCAGCGCGTCAATGGCCCATAGCGCCTGCTGGCGACCTTCCATTTCAGCTTTGGTTAAGTCCCGTACATCGGTACAGTCATAGCCAAAGGAATAGACCATATTCATCTGGCAACCTTCACCCGCTTCCGTAATGGTGCTCCAGGTACCGGCTATCGCCTGGGCATTGCCTGGAATAATGCCGTCTTCCTGAGCCTTGTTAAAAGCCTCTTCAATGTAGGGACTGAACATGTCGTCCTCCTTGCCGGAAGTCTCAACGCTCCAGTTTTTTCCCCAGTCGCCATACGTCGGTTTGAGTTCTGTACGAACATAGGTTTCAAACTTTTCCTTATCGACCCCTGCACAGTTGAATATGACAGTTACACCCATCAACTTATCCCTGTCATCCTTGGTAAATGGCGCGCCGGCCAGAGCCGCAATATCCGCATCGCCGGTACAGTCAATAATCCGTTTAGCCAGAATAGCCTGACGGCCGGATTTACCTTCTACAATAATCCCGGTAACGGCCGCCCCTTCCTTAATCACATCCACTGCCTGACAATGCAGCAATGGTTCGACTCCGGCTTCCTGAATCATTCGGTCTGCAACATACTTAAACCCTTCCGCATCAATAGCCTCACTGATGGACTGAGGCTCAGGCCGGGTAAAACCAAGCTCTTTCGCTTTTATTTCGTATTCACGACAAATGCCTTCTGAATCAACAGTCCCCTCATGGCGATACCAGGCAATCCCCTCAACCCCAACCTGAGAAATAACACCGCCAAAGCAGCCATAACGTTCAACAATCATGGTTTTTGCACCCGCCCGTGCCGAAGCTATTGCAGCCGTCAGCCCGGCCGGGCCACTACCCACAACAAGTACTTCTGTCGTCGCTAATACAGGTGTTTCTTTTGGCGGCTCAGTGATTGACAACATTTTTAGACCCCGGAGTAAAATCAGGCTCCCCTGAGAGAGTAGCCTGATCAAAGCCAATAAAATCAATTAAGCGTTTGCAAGAGAGGCAGCTACTTCTTCGTCCTGTTCAGGGAAAGTGGCTGGATCAAGATAAATTCGGCCCTCACCATCCGGAACAGGAAAACCGTTCGGGCAGTCCTGGTTAATCTGCTTAATAAAGCTACGGGCGATGATTGCAATCACAAAACAGAGTGGGAAACCTGTCAAAATAGAGACTGTTTGCAAAGGCTTAAGACTTTCAGGATTAATAAAATACAGAGCCAGGGATACAACACCGGCAAGAACCAGCCAGAAAGCAACATTCCACTGAGCCGGATCTTCATTTTGCTGCATTTGCTTTTGGGTAGCAGCCGCCAGGGAATAGCCAACAGCACAGTGACCAGTAATATAAGAGATCAGGGCAATCATACCGAAAGCAAAAACAAACACAGTACCAAACGGCATCTGCTCAAGCATGGAGTAAACCACGGCACCACGCCCCTGTTCATTCATAAGACTCATCAGGTCTAAAGTACCAGACATTTGCAGTTTAATGCCCAGACCTGGCAGTACCATGTAGAACACCATACAACCCAGAGAGCCGGCTACCAGGCCGCCAAGAACGACTTCACGAATCGTTCTGCCTTTGGATATCTTGGCAATAAACAACCCAAATGGCAGGGCATAAACCACCCACCAGGAGAAATAGAAGACAGTCCACGCCTGCGGGAAACCGCCCTCGCGGATCATATCCGTCGCAAAACTCATATAGACAAAGTTCTGCAACATCAGACCAAGACCTTCTACTGATTGATTAAGAATAAAGGCGGTTGGACCACAGATCAGGATTGCCAGCAACATAAGGATATCGGCCCGGACATTCCACTCACTCAGGACTGCGACGCCCTTTTTCAATCCCATAAGCAAAGCCATCAGAGGGATAAAGGTCCAGAGGAAGATGACAAAAGTATCCAGAAAGGCATTGCTGGACTCCCAGCCCATCACATAAACAATAGCGTTGGATATCATGGGAGTGCCCAGAGCCAGAGAGGTCATTACCCCGCCTACCATGCCAAACATATAGAGGAAATTAATTAAATGACCTGCAATGCCGTCAGCACTTTTGCCAATAACCGGGCGGGCGAATTCGCTCATTTTCAGAGTGGGTTTCTGGCGCACAAAGAAAAAATAGGCAATGGGAATAGCGCAGGCAATATACCAGGCCCAGGCTGAGGGCCCCCAATGGAACATGCCGTAACTCGATGCCCATTGAGCAGCTTCAACACTGCCGGGTTCAAGCCCGAACGGAGGGGCTTGCATAATCCAGATCCACTCCACAGCACCAAGATAAAGTACACTGCCGCCAGTACCGGAAGTAAAAATCAACCCCAGCCATGTAAAGGTTTTGAATTCCGGCTTCTCTCCTTCTTGCCCTAATACGATTCCGCCATAACGCGACATCGCCAGATAGATGCAGAATAAAACAATGCCAAAAGTAGCCAGCAGGAAAAACCAGCCTAACTCTCCCGTGGTGAATGCGTGAAGTTTACCCATAATCTGACCGCTATTTTCAGGATCGTATAAAAAGAAAATAGCCATAATCAAAGTGAGGATTGTGGCAGGCCAGAAAACAGCCTTATCAATGATATCCCCTTTATTCAACGCGTGTTGCGAAATACTCATTTCAGTCTCCCGCCAAGTATTATTATTTTTTAAAGACAGTGATATTCCGGCTGATTTTTAGCCAAAGCCTCTTTTTTAAAGCAAAGAAAACCCTTGTCGTTAACTGTTAAAATTAAACGATAGAAACTTTTTATCGCCAACAGGCAGGCAATTAACCAGTAGAATCCGGCTTTATTATTAGTGATTCAGTTCGGGGGCTGCCAGAAGAACCAGAGCATAAAGCACTTGCATCCACCAACAGAAAATATGAAATGCGTTCCTGATCTACCAAAGCATTCAGAACCTTCCCCTGTTATCTTCACCCTGAACTTCACTCGCACAAGTTGTCACAAAACAACAACTTTTTCATAGATACAAATCAACAAAGCACGGAAGTTTACGCATCAGAGTGAGGGGTCAGGGGGGGCTTGAAGGAAGAAGGCCTTACTCAGCAGGAGCTTGCAGACAAACTTCAAACCCAGAAAAGTGCTATCTCCCGCATTGAGAACAATTCAGAAGACGTGAAACTTTCAACTCTGGAACGATTTGCCTCAGCACTGGGTAAGAAACTGGAACTCAGGCTGGTATAGTAGCCCTGCCTTTTCAATAGGCAGGGGGGATCAGGTCGCCTGAGCAGAGGTATAGGCCTGTTTTGGCGAGTTTGGCTCTAAAGGAAAAGCTCTAAGTAGCTTTTTATCTCTCACCATCCGGTTCAGGTGGCTCTGCCTCAGAGGATCCGGAGATCGGCTCAGTAATTCAGCCAATACTCTTAAGGACAGGTAGCACTTCTTACAGGCCGCTATGATAACCTGCTCCATTTCATCTACTGGCAGCCTCTTCTTTTTTCTGGCTATTTCAGTAAGTTGCAGCAAATCATCAAGCAATATTCTGTCAACATTTCCCAGGCTCGTGATAATGAGTCTTCCGTCCTGATGCCTCTCCATAGCCGGGTGACTTTCATCGGAGTTTATATCCGTATCATCGGAGTTAGCTGCTAAACCATCGGAGCTGATTACGGAACCATCGGAGCTCAGGCTCAAATCATCGGAGCTTTTATAATCAATACCCATATAACCAGAGGCGGAAACCAGCTCTGTAGGAACCTCTTGAGGAAAGGGAATATCTGGCGTTGGAAGATGTGCCCCCGGCAAGCAATAGACCATACCTCTACCGCTGCCACTGGTTTCAAGCAACCTTTCTTTTACCAGTTGTTGAAGGGCACGAGATATATCTGACGGATGTTCGGTAGATATTTCCTGCAACCGTGCATGATTGACCACCGACTCAATCCCGGCTGTTGCCAAAATAACACGCTCCAGGCTGCCAAGTCGGGTAAACCTGTTACCGAAGCGCTCTAGCAACTGTGAAATAGTTTCTTGTGGCAGCAAATCAATCATTCGAAGTTCAAGCAGCGTCTGTTCAGGCTCCACACGTTCATGAAGACGAGGCTGCCGCCAGTGCTGACTGGACCAGCTGCTATAAATTTTCGGGATGCCTGAGCCTGCCCTCTCACCCAGGCCTATCATCAGAAACATCTGATGAATAGTTCTGTTGCGACAGTCGCTATCGCCTCCCTGTATAGCCTGCTCAATAGGAATTCGCATCAGGCCGGGGTTACGAAAGCCGAACATATCTGGTCTCTTGACCACTAATACAGACATTCGCCCTGAATAATCGGCATGTACCAGGGTGTTTACCAAAGCTTCCCGAAGTGCCTCATGAACAGGAGTGTGGTCTTTTCTCTGCCCACCATCCAACTGAAAAGGTACTTTGAGATCAGCGGTCAATTTATTGATAACTCTACGATAGAAATCAAACAGGTTTCCAGACCATGTGCCATCAAGCGTAATTCGGTCAATCCAGCGAAGCTCAGCTTTGGCTTCAGGTCTCTCCTGATAATCCAGAAGATAATTAGACACCCCTTCCTGAATAGCGGGAAGCTGGCCGAACATTAACAAACCTGCCAGTGTTAAGCCTTCCTCACCGGTCTTACGGTTCTTGCGCCATCCTCCGATACAACGAAGAAACTCCTGATGGTCGTGTTTATTGTATGGATGTGTTGGTTTATGGTTCTGGAACATTTGGCGGTAGTCCTGCAAAGACTCCATATCCAGATCGGCCAAAGTAAAGCCATCAAGCAAGCGAGTATCCCGACTCTCTTCAACCTGCTCAGCCAACATCCTGCGTACATTTTCCGGGTCGCACAAATGATCGCCTTCATTGAAGCGACGATAAGTACCCTGCATAGGGTTGTTGTTTAAGTAGACAGGTTTTTGTTGACGGTTCGCTCTCGGGACATGAATGCGAATAACAGTCTTATCACCCAAAGTGATTGGCTTAATATCCTGATCATCGAGATAGTTGGCACTGACTTTGCCTGAGTTCAGTGTGTTCCACAAATCAGCAATCATCTTATCTGCTTTGACTACCCCAATGACTTTAAATGCCCCCACAGGCTTCTCACGAACACCGAGAAATATATCGCCGATTCGTATTAGCCATTGCACTGAAAGTCTTCCAGACATCCTTAGGCACTTCACCCTGCCCATTTTTTCCACCTGCCAGCTTAAACTCTACTTCGGTTCCTTCTTTCAAGCTGACGATATCTTCAAGGGAGCTGATCGTTTCTGTCATATAAGCAATATTCCGGAATAGAGTGTGGAAAAACAGGAGATATTATCAAGGTAAGCTCTGCACGATAACACGAACCAACCTCCTGTTCAGCCTTAAGTCAATCTGCTGACTGGTCAGCTGGTGCATAGCGGTAAAATCTGCAAAGCCTGCAGCAACAGCCTGACCGTCCATTTCGACCATGGTTCGCAGAATCTGGTGTAATCCAGCTGTGGGTTCGAGGAATAGGGGGTAGTTTGCTATTGGAATACGCCCGCCGCAACCAAACAGGCCAAAGGTGGTGCGGCTGAGCATATCCAAAGACGCTGCAATCAGACCAATCTGCAACGCATCGTAGTATTTGAACAGGTCATCATAGACGTTACACTCGACTCTCAAGTTTTTCTCTGACCGAATGAGCAGGTACTTGGGTTTTTGCGCTGGTCTCGCTGCTGCCACTCGGGCTTCACGGCTTCGCAGAGCCTTCATCGTGGCAACAGGAGGCCAGCTGTACCAAGCTTGGTAGATGCAACTGATTTCCGCAACTTGCTCCTTTGCTTATGCTTGTTCGTGTTTTGCCCTGTGCCACTGGTTTTATAGATCGTCTCAATAATGCCCTGATGTCAATGGGCTGTCCGCTTTCACGTACGCAACGCCACTTTCTGGCCTTTGTTCTTTGCGCAACCATTCTGACCGAGAGGCTCTGCTGGGCCACCTTTGAACGGCGAAGCCTGGGACAGTACACGTCTGCGGCCTTATGGTGGATGTTTTACAAGTCAACCATTGCCTGGCATTTACTACTGCGGCTTAGTGTCTCTGTCATTATCGAGTCATACCATCTGACCGAAGGCAATCTCCTGCTGGACGATACTGGACGCAACCCGTGTAAGAAAACCTCGAAGATTAGCAAAACCCACAAAATTAAAGATAAGAAAACCAGTGGCTACGTAAATGGGCAGGAACTGGTCTTTCTGGTGCTACAAACGCCGCTGGTGACTATTCCCGTTGATTTCCGACTTTACATGCCAGATCCTGATGTGACCCAGTGGCGTAAGAGTTGCCAAGAGCTGAAGACCCGGGGAGTTCCACCTAGCCAAAGACCCAGACGACCCAAGCCCAACAGTGACTTCCCGACAAAACAGGAGCTGGCACTGGAAATGCTCCGTGAGTTTCACGAGAATTTCCCGGGTTTTATTATCAGTGGCACACTCGCCGATGCCCTGTATGGTAACGCTCATTTTATGGACTGCGCCTCAGAAGTGTTTGGCGGGACACAGGTAGTTAGCCAGTTACGTTGGAACCAGAAAGCCATACATAAGGGTAAGGAGATTTCGCTGAAAACCTACTTCAACCGCATGGAGCCCGGCGTTGAGAAAACTTTGGTCATCCGTGGCGGCAAGGAGCAGAAGGTAACGGTTTTAAGCGCACGCCTCAAAATCAAATCACACGGCAAGAAGCGTTTTATCATTGCCCTGAAGTATGAAGGGGAAAAGGATTATCGTTACCTTGCTGCTACCGATCTCTCCTGGCGTCACGATGATATCGCCAGACTTCACACCCTGAGGTGGTTGATCGAGGTGTTCTTCGAGGACTGGAAACTTCACGAGGGCTGGTGCAACAGAGCCTTGCAGCAAGGCGATGAAGGATCTAAGCGTGGCGTGATCCTGAGCGTGCTGTGTGACCACATGTTGCTATTGCACCCGGAACAATCCGCCCGCCTGGAACACAAACAGCCTGCGCTTACCGTTGGCTGCCTGGTCGAGAAGCTCAGGATGGATGCCTTGCTGGAGGTTATCCAGACAGTGGTTGAGTCTGAAAATCCGAAGAAAGAATTTGAACGCCTGACAGAGGCAATAAAAGACTACCGCCCAATAAGGGAGTCCAGTAAGCACATGGTAGGCAGAGAATTGGGCAGGCAGGCTCCAACGCCATCACTCAAATACAAATTGCCCGAATATTGCACACTCGTTCATCAAAAAACTTGAGAGTCGAGTGAAACAATCAAAGGATTCTTCAGGTTGCACGATACCAGTTATGCTTGCAGGCAGTGTTACGTATAATATTCAAAGATCAATAAGTCGGGAATTTTAGCTGTCTCTAACTTATTGATAACAGTGATATTCAAACATCCATTTTAATGTCAGTTATCTAATTAAAATGTCGTTGACCCGAGCCGGATGAAACTTCTTATTAAAACATCAGTCTTACTTTCCAGTATCAATCAAGCGAGCAAGACAGTGAAGGACCTTAATCCGAGAGAAAAAATTTTCAATAAAACCCTCTTGGCGTTAGCCATTACAGGCTGTATTACCGTGGGCGTAATAAAATCACCCGGACAAACACCCGGAAGGTAAGCGATTAGTGGGAGGGAATAAAAATGGAAGGGAGTAGACTTAACCCAAATGCAACTGCCTTTACTCCGGGGTTTAAGTTGCCAAAGGAGGCAACTCCAAAGCCTCAACCAAAGGAGGAAACTCCAGAGCATCAACCAAAGAAGGCAGCTCCAAAAAAAGGACCTGTTTCTTTAAACCCACATGCTCAAGTCTTTATTCCAAAGTCAGAAGTAAAACGGTCTACTTCAACTCCTGGATTACATTATAAAGTCATTTCTCCGCATAAAAATGAAATAGATAAAGCCTTTAAATTATTAAAAAAGAGCCCAAAGAAAGCTGAACAAAAATTCCGCAGAATTATTGGGGTTAACCCTGATGAGAAGGCTGCAGTAGTTGGTCTTGCACGCTCACTGTTTAATCAAGGTGGAAGTCAACATTACAGAGAAGCCGAACAATTACTGATAGATTTCAAGAGTAAGAACGAGCAACGAGCCGTTGGTGATCAAAACCTTTCCAGCGTTACGGATCTAGACATGACCCTTGTCAGGGTTTTTGGGGCATCTGGTCAGTGGTTGTCAGCACAAAAACTGCTACAGGCCATGGCCATGGATCAAAAGACAGATCTGCACCCCGATGACTGGACCACCCCCTGTGGCAACGACACTATTGATATTACCCGGGTTCGGTTACAAGAGGACATAGAGCGTTACGAGGACGCCGGAAAGCTACTGCAGGCCATGGCCTGGAACCACAAGAAAGCTCTGACTCCCGATGACTGGACCACCCCCTGTGGCGACCACACTATTGATCTGGCCCGGGTTCGGTTACAAGAGTACAGAGAGCATTACGAGGACGCCGGAAAGCTACTGCAGACCATGGCCGGGAACCACAAGAGTGACCTGACTCCCGGTGACTGGACCACCCCTTGTGGCGACCACACTATTGATCTGGCCCGGGTTCGGTTACAAGAGTACAGAGAGCATTACGAGGACGCCGGAAAGCTACTGCAGGCCATGGCCGTGAACCACAAGAATGACCTGACTCCCAATGACTGGACCACCCCCTGTGGCGACCACACTATTGATCTGGCCCGGGTTCGGTTACAAGAGAACAGAGGACATTACGAGGACGCCGGAAAGCTACTGCAGGCCATAGCCAGGAACTACAAGAGTGACCTGGCTCCCGATGACTGGACCACCCCCTGTGGCGACCACACTATTGATATTACCCGGGTTCGGTTAAACCAGGACAGAGGGCATTACGAGGACGCCGGAAAGCTACTGCAGGCCATGGCCGGGAACCACAAGAGTGACCTGGCTCCCGATGACTGGACCACCCCCTGTGGCAACCACACTATTGATCTGACCCGGGCTCGGTTAAAAGAGGACAGAGGACACTACGAGGACGCCGGAAAGCTACTGCAGGCCATGGCCGTGAACCACAAGAGTGACCTGGCTCCCGATGACTGGACCACCCCCTGTGGCAACCAAACTATTGATATTACCCGGGTTCGGTTGCACCAGGAGAGGCGGCATTACGAGGACGCCGGAAAGCTACTGCAGGCCATGGCCGGGAACCACAAGAGCACTCTGCGCCCCGATGACTGGACCACCCCCTGTGGCAACCACATTATTGATATGGCCCGGGCTCGGTTACAAGAGGAGAGAGGGCATTACGAGGACGCCGTTAAGCTACTGCAGGCCATGGCCGGGAACCACAAGAGTACTCTGACTCCCGATGACTGGACCACCCCCTGTGGCAACCACATTATTGATATGGCCCGGGCTCGGTTACAAGAGGAGAGAGGGCATTACGAGGACGCCGTTAAGCTACTGCAGGCCATGGCCGGGAACCACAAGAGTACTCTGACTCCCGATGACTGGACCACCCCCTGTGGCAACCACATTATTGACCTGACCCGGGTTCGGCTACACCGGGAGAGAGGGGATTACAATACCTTTGACGCACTCGCCAAATCTTGCATATCAACTTATCCCGCTAGACCTGAATATATCGAGGTCTACCTCATCGGCTTAGGGGAGCAAAAAAAATGGCAGACATTTGACGAAACAATGGATTCCATTAAAAACGGAGATCAAAACACCCTGTTTCATAGCAAACATATCCAGCATGCCCTTTCCATTCGATATTTTCAGGAAGCTCTTTGTCTATATGGAGAGAAGAAAAACAAAAAAGGTGAGGAGCTTTGCAAGAGAGCATTGGGTGTCGTGGAATCTGTATGTATTAAATACCCCTCTTTTGCTTCTGCCTTGAGCCAACAGGCACACTGTTTAAGGCTGCTTGGAAGAGAAGAAAGCGAATGGAGAGAACTTTTCCGGCGTGCAAATATTATTGATCCAGAAAGAATGAAACGAGAGAAAAGGGATCCGTGGAGAGCACAGGAACACAAAGTTCTTGAAGCTCTGGGCTGCAAAATGCGAAACGTGAGCCGGGCAGTACATTCCAGAGAAGTAGCCACTCAATATCTCCAACAGATTTTACCCGTCATTCAGCACTTAATCTGAGAATTTCCTAAAACCATCTAAAATGTAAAAAATTTTCAGACTGAGCATATGCCATGCAACCTCATCAATTTCACATTCAACGCATCGACCATACGGGGTTGGTGGCCGGTATGTGCAAAGAGCTCGGGATCGCTAACCTCTTGGATTCTCTGGTTCCCAACCAATCTGAAACCAGAAAGATTTCCTTCGGAGAAACCGTTGTCTCAATGCTGCTTAACGGACTGGGCTTCACTGCTCGCACACTCCACATGTTCCCTGAGTTTCACGCCGACAAACCACTGGATAAACTTATTCGGCCGGGTATAGAGCCGGAACATATCAACGAAAGTGTACTCGGCAGAGCCTTGGATCAAATTTTTGAACTGGGTGTAAGTGAGGTCTATTTATCACTGGCTGTCAAGGCCGTTAATGTCTTGAAACTGCCGTGTAATGCTCTGAATCTTGATTCAACCAGCTTTCATGTGGACGGTCGTTATAACAGTGAGTCTGAAGTCGATGAAGAAGATCTGAACTGCATTAAAATCTGTCGTGGATACAGCAGAGATCACCGACCTGAATTAAATCAGGCGATACTGCTCCTAATGACTGAAAATCAGGCGGGTATTCCCGTATTCATGGCCGCATCCAGTGGCAATATAAACGACAACACTAATTTTAAAAAAGTCATCAGCAAGCATTTGAAATGCTACAAAGAGGCGCTGAATAATCGTTACCTGATCGGCGATGCTGCACTTTATACAACAGACAATGTACAGATATTGCATCAGCAAAAGCAACAGTTCATCACCCGGGTTCCGGCTAAAATAAAATCCGCAAGAGAGCTTGTGGACAGTGTCGCTTCTTGTGCGATGACACCGGTTGAAGATGCCGAAGGTTATGAGAGCTGCGAAGTACTGTCCGACTATGCGGATGTATCTCAACGGTGGGTTCTGATTCGCAGTGAACAGGCTCGGAAAAGCGAACAGAAAACACTGCTCAAAAAACTGTTGAAAAAGTCAGAAAAAGAAGCGGAAGCACTGACCAGCAAGCTGGCGAAGAAACCGTTCAAGTGTGAAACGGACGCATTGCGTGCGTTCAATGAGTGGCAATCAAAAAGCAATTATTGTCAGGCAGAACCTGTAATTACGACAAAACCATGCTATACCAAAGTGGGACGTCCGGAGAAAGACAGCAAACCAGATAGCGTGGAGTATTATGTCAGCGGTCATCCTTGGGTATCCGTTGACTGTCGTAAAGTAGCAGAGGCTTCCCTGGGGTGCTTTGTGTTGGCAACAAATGATCTGGACAGGAGCCGGCTAAGTTCAGCAGAAGTGTTGAGCACTTATAAATCACAGCAGTCGGTGGAGCGTGGATTTCGGTTTCTTAAAAGCCCTGAATTTCTGGTCTCCTCGCTGTTTTTAAAGAAGCCGGAACGTATAGAAGCGTTGCTTATGGTGATGACGCTTTGCCTGTTAGTCTACGCAGCGATACAGCATCGAATCAGGCATGAATTAAAGCGTCAGAGTAGGTTCTTTCCGGATATGAAGCGAAAGCCCTATCAGAATCCGACTGCACGCTGGGTATTTTTTTGCTTTCAGGGAATTAATGTTTTATTGGTCGATGGTCATGAAAAACATGTCGTTGGCTTGCAGGAGAGGCAATTAACCATCATTTCAATTCTTGGTCGACCGTACCAAGAGATTTATTCCTGATATAGGTGCTGAATGACGGTTTTACAGAAGGCAACTGAGTAAAAACCCCTTTCAGATAGGCATAGGGTTCCAGGTCACAGGCCTTGGCGGTTTCAATCAGGCTGTACAGGCTGGCACTGCCATCAGTTCCCTTCTGGCTGTTACTGAACAGCCCCTTTTTATTTAGAGAACCGCACCCAAATTCAAACCGATAGTCGTGGAGTCAATCATACGCACCATGTCGTTGACTACTCCCCGAGGAGCCTGACCGAGAATAGTCTGCCCTACTGCGGCGGCAGAAAGAAAAAAGTCTCAAAATTCTCAACCAAATCCCGAATGGAAACCCGACTCGGCAGTTGTGCAAATATCATGGCGACGAGCTGAGTCCAGCATGACAGAGTTCTGATTCGGTGCCCCCCATTATGACGGTCAACCAGCGTGTGGGATAGGCAATAGAGTCGGTAAATGAGAGAGCTCCTAACCTCTTGATATATCTAACATTAAAACATTCGTTTGAAAATTTAACTTATAATTTAGTCGGTAAATAGACTATTTCAACTCCTAACATTAGTGTGCAATAAGTCGGTAAACGAAATTTTCCTTATAAATCAGCAGGTTGAAGCGTTACTAGATATTCTAAAGTCGGGATTCAGCATGAGTCTGTCAAGATGAGTATGCCAGCGCATTCTGCCACCCGTTCCAGTAACATCTGGCCATCAGAATTCTTCTAACGTCTACGGTACACACAAGTTCCATGTATAACATGTGTACAAGAAAAATCTATCGCTCGCTGTATTTTCATCAGGGTAATTATCCGAAAGAAATAAACCTGAATATAATGAATGCTGCAAAGCAACCTTAAGCAAGCAGGTGAAACATTATATGAGAAGCAGACTAAGCTTTGGCTCTCCTTTTCTGCATAGAATTTCCAGTCTTGAAGAACGGTTCGAGAGAAGTCGCTTTCCCTTCAATATCCCTGCTTTTGAGAATGGAATTAATATTACCCTTGATTCAAAAGTAACCATGCTGGTTGGCGAAAATGGTAGCGGGAAGTCCACGTTGCTGGAAGCCATAGCAGAGTGCTGTGGCTTCAACCCTGAAGGAGGGAATAGAGACCATTATAGGGAGCAATTCGAAGATCGTTCTGAATTGGCCAGTGCGCTCAGCTTATCATGGATGCCAAGGACTACAGAGGGGTTCTTTCTAAGGGCTGAAAGCTTTTTCAACTTCGCTACTTACATTGAAACGGCTTCAGACCTGCGTGCTTACGGGGGGAAGTCATTACACAAGCAATCACACGGTGAGTCCTTTCTGGCATTATTTGAAAACAGGTTTGAACAGGGGTTCTATATTCTCGACGAGCCGGAAGCCGCTCTTTCTCCACAAAGACAGCTCACATTCATGAGTATCATCAATCAACTGGAAGTTCCCGGTCATGCACAATTTCTGATTGCAACTCACTCTCCTATCCTGTTGAGCTATCCGGGTGCAAAAGTGATCAGTTTTGATGATGGCTGCATCAAAGAAATAAACTATCAGGACAGCAGTCACTACCAACTGACAAAGTCTTTCCTTGAAGCCCCGGAAAGGTATTTTCGCTGGTTATTTGAACAAAAGGATGATGACTGAGACTATTGTATTGTCATCCGACAGGTAATGAATAAATCGTTGCGCATCCCCGCTTTATCCGGTTCGACTCTATCGACAGGAGAACAAAACTATCGTCCTGCCACATTGGCCGTGTGTCGGCGGTTGGATAAGGAGCTGTATGAGCTGAGAGGTTCAAGTACGGTTCTGTGAGCGTCTGGGGGAAGTTCCTTTGGGTGACTCAACTGGGGAGAGTTGGAGAAAAACCAACCCTTGCCCGATTTACATGCTGGATATTTAATCTAGCAACCAATCAAATACTTTTTTCACGCCATACCCAACACCAACAGCGACTGCAACCGGGGCAGCAACAGATGCAATGGAACCCGCCGCTACAGCTGATGCAACCCCGGCGGCAGTAGTACCAGTTACAGCACTTGCAGCTGTTACACCTGCTGCTGTACTTGCAGTAGTGGAAACTGCTGATTTGGCAACTGCAGATGTTATTGCTACTTCTGCGGTTTTAGTAGTAGTTGTTCTCGCTGCCTGATGTGCAACTATAGATGCAGCAGTTTCAGCACCTTTTCTTTTTGCGTATTCACGCGCAATTGCAACTGGCTCTTCACTTGTTTGAGTGGGCGATTTTCAACGATTCACTCCGCTTGGATACAAGTCTAATCCTCCGAGATGAAAGTAGATCGCTGTATTGTATCGTTCCCGGCTTCTGTACCCGCAAGCGCGGCTCTTCAGACTTTGGATTTTGCTGTTGATACCTTCCGCACGCCCATTGTTTGCATTGAGAACAATAGCATTCACTATCCCCCACAAATGCTCCTTGACCATTCTGTCAACCTCCTTGATCGGCTCGAGACGACAGCGTTGCGCCCAACTCAACCAGCGCTTCCAGGCTTTGACTGCCCAAGCTCTCGACCTGTAATCCCATAACGACATAGCCATCTCCCGCATAGCCAAGGCTCGGGCGGTTTTCAACGTCGAGTTCCTCAGTGGTTCAAAGGCTTCCCATTTTTCCTCAGACATGTTTTCAGGGTTCGTCAGCCAGTCAAAGCGAGTTCCTTTGAGAAGTTCTACACCCTGTGTCAGTAGAGTTTTATTCTCTTGTATGCGTACCTGATTAACGGCTTTGCCAAGCGACTGTGCAACATGAAATTTGTCGAATGCTATCCGTAGCTCAGCCTCGGGAACATTTTTCCTGACCGACTTGATGTAAGCCTTAGACATGTCCATTGATACACACTCAATCCCGTTTTTCTGCTCTTCAGGCAAGGTATCAAAGTACTCATTGAGGCTGTCACTCTTACTGTCATCGGCAACATGTACCACAACGCCTTCAAGATGATCCGTGATGACAGTGACATATTCATGCCGTTTCTGAAAAGAGGTTACATCGACCGCTATCGCTTCGGTGGCTTTGCCTCCCTGCGCTCCAGTCCACGCTTTACAGCGCGTTGCTGAATACCGTCTATGGCAGTCCAACTAAGCTTCATCTGTTGTGCAACTGCTTGGGTTGTAGCCTCTTTCAACCAGTCAATAACCAGTGCTTCAAACAGCGCAGTATAACGAGAGCCAGCTTCAGCCCATGGAACTCGTGTCGCCAGCACACCATGCTCAGGACACTTGGTACGGGGAACATTGGCAACAAGGATGGTTTGAAACTGGCATGTATCAAGGTGACGCCACTTCTGGACAACGTGATCACAACCTGGGCAGGGTTTGCCACAACGACTACATTTGCAGGACTTTTTGCTATTATGCTCAATGTGAACTTCTACTGACTGTCCTTAACAGAAAGCTCTACATTAGACACTGACCAAGGGCTTTGAATACCCAGTATCTGAGAGTACAGTTGCTTGCCACGCATCTCGGCCCCCTTGCATTGAGTGGTTCTGACTATGCTAAATCACCCACTTAAATTAAGGAAGAACCTTACAACTGTAACAGCTGCATTATTAACTTGTGAGCTAATTTTAAGACCGTTGAAACACCAATTAACAAAATGCTCACAATTGTTGAAGATAAGATTATATGAGTCTTCTCCAAGCTTTGAATAAGCTCGTTCTATTCGTTCATTTGCATCGTAAAGAGACACAAGATGATTTTTGACCGAAGAATTGCTTCCTTGTTCAAAGTCTTCAAGTGTCGTTTTTTCGATAGAGCCTTTGTCAAATAATTCAGAAAAACCTGAATAATGGATAACCATTCCATTTCCTATATACAAACCATGGTGGGTGTAACCTAATCTTTGGGAAACTAGATGATCGCCTTTTATCATTTTGAACTCCTTCTATTTGAATTGGCCTCCAGTAGTCAAACAGCCTGAGCAGTAAGTGAAGTTCTGATTCATTGCTATTCAGATCTCAGGCTGCTTGCTTAAAATACACCTGATCTGGTGTGTTGTCACCAATAGGACTTACGCATTGACAGCAGGCTTTAAAATTTGATAATAGCCACAAATGACTATCTTTCAGGGACGAAAGTGAGAAGTACTACTCGCCCAACAACTGCAAAATGCACACTTCCACAATACATGGGATTTTTGATCAGCGAGCCTAAATCATCAACATGCACAAGGTTGGCAGAAGTGGCTGGCATTTCTCACGATAGCGTTAACCGCTTTCTTCAGCGCGAAAATTACCAACCAAAAGACATGTTCGATGAAGCCGCCCAAAACTTATGCCTTGTTGGCGGCACGCTGAGTATCGATGATATGGTTCTTGATGAACCATACAGTAATTCTGTGGCACTGGTTGGCCACTTCTGGTCTGAATAGAGGCGCACTATGATCAAAACCGAACAAAAACAGATTCAACAAGATATCGAAGTGGCTATCGAGTGCGATCGCTGCAAAAAATTATACAGCAAAGACAATTACGCCTATCAGGAAATATTGCGAATCGATTTCACCGCCGGATATCGTTCCGCCTTCGAAGATGGTTATCGGGTTCAGTGCGAACTATGCTCAGATTGCCTTCATGAGTTGATCTCAGATTTCTGCCGTAAGAGCGAATATTGAGCGCTGTTTACTTCTCCCAAGAATATCGATCAGGCAAGCTTTCTGACAACACACCTCACTCCAGTGGAAGAGGCTTTGTTTGGGTGGATTGCGCTTTGTCGGCTCCTTTTTCATCTAACCAGCACACATACCAAAAAATCCCTCCCAAGCTGGCAACCGTCAGCATCATGCCACTCATCCAGAGCCAGAGCAGGTGCTGGTCATACCAGTACCATACTCCAACCAAAAGAAATGCAAGAGCGACAGGCACGCCAACCAGAATGAAAAAACGCATATTTCCCCCTGTCGTTCAGATGTTCGCAAAAAGTGTATCAAAACCAGCAAAAAGGCGCTTTGAATATTCTATAGGATAGCTCTGGGTATTCCAGAGCCATCCGGCCACCACTGCATAATTACCCGGACTTACCCCATCAAAACAGACAGGCTTAACTCTGCAGTACCTTGAAAAACTCTGGTTGGAAAAAGGCCATTGACTTTGAAGAAAGGTCGAAGGAGCAAGGGATTATGGGGTTTTCCACAGGGTTGTTAACAGAATATGTGGATAGAACTCTGACAAGAAGGGTGTTCATGGAACGTCCACTCAATTGCTGCATTCACAGCGGTTCACGAGCTTCAGCAGAGGCTCGCTGATGAGGCCCTCTTCAGCCGCATTCACAGCGGTTCACTCGGTTTTCCAGATGAATACACAGTTGAAAGTCTTCTCAGCCGCATTCACAGCGGTTCACCGTAAGCTGCCGATACAAAGTTCTGAATATCACTTCTCAGCCGCATTCACAGCGGTTCACGGAATTTAATTTTTCCGCCACTTTCTTTTGCTCTTCTCAGCCGCATTCACAGCGGTTCACCCGAAAGCAAATGCTTCCAGCCCCATGATTATAGAGGCTTTTCTCGAGTTTTCATCAAAATACCAAAGTTTGAAACGCAAAATTCACGCTGAAAATATTTTTTATTTTCAATCGATTACCCAGCCTTCTCTTGTTGCTCGAAAAAAAGAGTATTTTGTACTGGAATCAGAGGCACCGACGAACCCCGCCTGGATAGACCGTACATTGTGAACCATCCCTTTCCGGCATCGCTGGACGGGGATAAGCTTTGCTCAATATAAACAGGCTTCCGTTTGCCATTGCTACTGATGTTACAAATGGCAGGCAGCGGCTCAGTGATGGCAGGCGGATCATAGGGAAGACTTTGAGAACCCACGATAAATCTACGCAGAGTTTTACTTTTATAGTGCTCAGACATTTTATCCAGCCTTCTGTCCCTTCTACAGACAGCTTCTGGGCAGCCGTCTGGTACTGGCTGAATGTCAGAAATAACACAGCCGTTTTCAGTCAGGTTTCTAAAACCATCTGAACAAATGATTCGTTCAAGAGTACTCACGATTGCAGATACACAATGAACGACACAGCCAATATATAAACCGGGGTGCTTTTTTGCAAAATACAACCGAAGGGTCTCATCAATCACACCTGGTTCTACATACTGTTGCAGCTGCCCAAATAAGGAAAATGACAAGCCAATCCATGAACGGTAGTGTGCACCTGTCAGAGGGTCCTCAAAGGGTTCGGACTGGTCGTGGATAGCCTTTAATATCTGCTCATGAAACGACCGTAGCTCATCGGGCGATTCTGGTTGAAACAACTCAATAAAATATCGTTTGTTCATACAACATCACTCATTTTTCTGACCAAAAAGACCGCCCTTGGTGTAGCAGCCAACAACATAGTGCATTTTATTAGGAATTTTTGCCGGATCATTGATTTCTTGCAGCTCTTTAGTCAATGATTTCAGTCGTTCTTGATAGTTAAAAATGCAGTTTCCGAGACGGTAGTCTCTATAGTGTTTTCCCTCTATTTCCACAAAACCACTAGGGTTCACATTAATGAGTTCAAGGCTCTCTTCTTCAGCATAAGATGAGTCAAATGTGTATAGGGCATACAAAATATGCCGTTCATCCAGTAGTGGAATATTTCTTCGGCCTGTTTCTGGATCAATGCCTTTAAGAAAAGTTCTACCTTCACTATGTTTCTTATCAGCATCGTTATTTTTCTTATCAATATGCATTTCCTGACTGGGAAAAATGTTCAACCCTCTACCTGTGTAGAGCTCGGCATAGACTTTAAACCAGCGATCAACATTCGGTTTGTACAAGCAGGTTGCAATAAATTCTATGCATTCCTGTATAGCATCGGGAGAGGATAGCTTTATATCAGCCAGGTTAGGCAATTCCAGCCAATCTGGCAACGTGAAAATATGCTTGAAATGATGAGTTTTAAATGTGAGCTGCCTTCTGAACTGATAGGTTTTATTATTCCTACGTAGCCAGCGGAAATTTAATAGGCTACACAGAATGAGTCGTGCTAGCTGCTCAAAACCGCCTTTATCCCTGTAAGTATCCAGAAGCTCGAGGAGCTCTTGTTTTGCACTTAGATCAGAAGTTTTTGGAGAAAAGGCATTATTTAAAATGATTCCCTCAAATACCACTCGAAGAGTGTCTCCTGGTTCATTACGGATAAACTCAGACCGGTGAATATTGGGCGTATCGAGATTTTGTTCATTACTACCAGACAACGAAGCAAAGTCCCCGGGAGGCCCTTTAAAATTGCGGGGCGGCTGGACATGTAAAGTCCAGTTCCTCCCAGTTTCTGAACACCTTGAGTAAAGATAGCCACAGCCTATCTCAAGACTACGCTCAAAATTCAGCTGGTTGGGTGAAGCCATATACTACCTCCCACTCTCACTGTGTAAGATATTCATTCTTGATCATATGGAGCCAAAAACAACAAATTTTCTCTCAGGATTTGGCTTCCAAAAAAAAGGCTCATTGATGCCCAGGTCCGATTGAACAGCCTGGGCTGAAAACAACCGCCCCAACCCCAGAACGGGTTCTGAGTAGCTATGCGGTAACGCAGCCCTTGTATTTTTTCGATGCACAGGTAATTCCAAGGGACTAAAGCCAACCAATAGAGGCACCAGCCAGCCGTGACCTTCAGCCCTGCTCCCCTGAATAAGTCTGAGCACAGTATCAAGCGCATCCTCACCGGCTCGCCTCTCTGAACGACAGAGTTCAATCCGGTCAGCAATGATAAAACCCGTCAGATGACGACAGACTTCTGATAACTCGCTGGCGGAAACAGCCATTACACTGGGACAACCTCCTGCAAAAAGAACATGTCCCCCGCAGAATCTAAGTTTGTAAAGTGCGTCGAGATGGCGATGCCTTTCCAGCCAGTCATTAAGATCCTCAACTGATTTATTTTGCAATGAGCTTACTCGCACAATAATGTCTGCTGTAAACCAGCTATCACGGGCCGTAATAATTCGAATATCCTGATGTTTACGGATATCCGGCAGTGAATGGCAGGCATATTTCTGTTGACTGCCAGACATGGAAAAGACACTCACAAATACAGCGATGGAATCAAACACCAGCCCGGCCCCCTTCAATGCATGGTTAACCAGATATCGTCCCATACCTACTACACCATACATCGAAGGCAATCCTGCCAAATACGGGCAAGGCATTGCATTAGCTCTGGTAACTTTCATACCTTTGATGACCAGATAATGGCTAGTGGGTTCGGAGGTAGCCGATGATGGCATTCTGAACAATCTTTTGCTGATGTTCTGTAAAAGGTAATACATCCTCACTGATTAGCGAGTCAATATGTTGAAAAAGCCCAGGCATTAACTCATCCAGAACTGCATCAATGTTTTTTGTGGTTCTTGTCTGCCTTTTAGCCAGATAGCCCTGAGCTTTGCTTTTATCAATTATATGCTGGCATCGTTTAGGTAGTTTTTTTCCGAGAGAGAGGTAAAAATCCAGCTTCCGATACTGGGAAAAAATTGACTTGGCAATTTTATCAGCCTCATTTTCCAGCACATGGTTTTGCCTGAATGTCGTCCAGCGTTTTTGCTCGCCGGTTTCCTCGTCAATGTAGGCCGTGGCAAATTTCATAAAGAAGGCAGTGACTATTTTGAATGAATAGAGATTTCCGGCAGAGACAAACCGGTTCATCAGCCTGCCAAACTCGCCTTTTCTTTCGACAGGAGGCTCTGAACGCAAAACCCGAAGTCGGCCACCACAGTCAGATAGTAAATCTCCGTAGGTATGCACATCGTTTCCTGTCCCTGTGCGCATCCAGCGACTCAACCAAAACGCACTCTCTTTCAATCTGAGATTGATCTCAGCCATCATGCCTGTATGAACCGAAGGAGAAAGCAGAAATTCTGGTTCACCTGCATCGGTAAGAGCAAATATCTGAGGATCTGTAGCTGTATCAGGAAACTCTTCAGAGGATAGAGACAAAATTCTTTCATACAGGTTATCCACAGCCGATTCATCGTTTTCATCTTGGTCTTTTGAAAGGCGACGAGCGGCTTCTTCAGCTTCGTAAAGCATAGCCATGAACTGTTCGCCCAGTGTATTGTTTTGCTGAATCTCTTCCAGCATGGATGTTAAACGACCATGGTGAATAAACTCCGCTAACATCCCCTTCGACGCTTTGATATAAGCCGCATTCTGCGAATAGCCATAACGTTTACGAAGCTTCACAGAGCCGGAATGGACATAAGGATCATTCTCATCATAAGGCAAGAGGCAACGGATATTGCCACGCTGAAAACTCAGCGGGAATTTACGGTTGTGGGTATGCCAGCCTTTGAGAGTAGCCTGGAAGCGTTTGATCAGCTGATTATTATTATCCGCCAGATGACGTACTGCTTCTTCAGAGCTGAGCGGGTCATCTACAGCATCACGTTTGACCGAAAAATTAATCAGCAAACTGATTGCCTCTTCCTCGCAGCCATCAATATCGTAAGGTGGGTAATATGAGCTGACAAACTGAAACAGTACATCATCAGGGCTTTGATCTTCAGTCGTCTGACTTTCCTGAATCAAATCGGCAAGTGTGGGAATATCAGTGGGCATAAATTACACATCAGTGTTCTGAATAACAGAGAGTGTAGTCAAACCATCATAAAGCACTGACTTATCTACGAAAGGTTTACTATAGCCCGATCTTCTGCCCTGACATACAATGCCACTATCGTATAAATGAGTACTCCCTGCAGCAGCACAGTGAGAGTGCCGCTCTGCCCGTCAGACAGGAAATCCATGAACAACTCTCTGAACTTTGAAATGCTCCGCAACCGCTGGCCGGAATGGGCCAGCCTTGGGGCAACGGCTGAAAGCTATGTTTACAGTGATCCGGAAAGCTGTCTGGTAAAACTTCGAAATTATATTGAGTTGATTGTTCGCTGGCTTTATCGCACAGAACGGTTGCCGGAAGGCTATCGCTCCAGCCTTTATGACCTTGTATCTTCCCATTCTTTTAAAAGTGCCATGCCTGAACAGATCATGATGAAGCTGGACGCTATTCGTGTTCATGGCAACCGGGCAGCCCATGGAGACAGGATTAAAGCCGCCGATGCCAGCTGGCTGCTGAAAGAAGCACACATTATTGGTGCCTGGCTCTATCTGCGTTACGCCGGTGGTCATGCGGATGATTTTTCCCGTTTCACCCTGCCGCCAAAAACAGAGCAGGCAGCAGACCAAAGCCTGACGAAGCAACAGCTTAAGAAGCAGCAGGAGCAGTTGCAGAAAGCCAAAGAAGAACTGGAAGTGGCGCAACAGCGGGAAATGAGCATCCTGCGAGACTTGCAGCAGGAAAAAGAAAAAGCCGACGAGTTCCAGAAGCGGCTTGAAAGCATTCGCAAACAAAACGAACAGGTTGCTAACGTTCTTGAAATGAACGAGGCAGAAACTCGACGTCGTTTAATTGATTCCCGCCTGATTGCTGCGGGTTGGGACGTTGCCGGGGATGTTCAGAATACAGAAGAAGTCACCCAGGAACATCCGGTCAAAGAGCAGCCCACCAAAACCGGTGATGGTTATGCTGACTATGTGCTGTGGGATGAAAAAGGTAAGCCGCTGGCTGTTATCGAAGCCAAAAGCACACAGCATAATGCAGAAAAAGGCCGGGCTCAGGCCAAACTGTATGCCGACTGGCTGGAAAAAGAACATGGCCAGCGTCCGGTTATTTTTTATACCAATGGTTATGACATCTACCTCTGGGACGACGACTCTTCAAATAAGAGCAGCACCGGCTACCCGCCTCGCAAGCTGTTTGGTTTCTACAGCAGGGAAAGCCTGCAATACCTGATGCAGCAGCGCACTACCCGAAAGAATCTGGCAGACGTACCAAAAGCAACGGATATTGCCGGACGACTCTACCAGATTGAAACCATCACTCGCGTAGCAGAACGCTTCACTGAAAAACATCGCAAGTCACTGGTCGTACAGGCAACGGGTACAGGTAAAACCCGGGTCGCTATTGCCCTGACCAAACTCCTGCTGGATGCCCGCTGGGCTAAACGGGTGCTGTTTCTCTGTGACCGAAAAGAGCTGCGCAAACAGGCTCGCAACGCTTACAACGAATTTATTAACGATCCGATCTACGTGGTGGGCAAGTCCGATAAGAAATATCAGGATAACTCACGCATTTTTATTGCCACTTACCCGGGCATGATGAACATCATGGATCAGTTCGATGTGGGCTATTTTGACCTGATCATTGCCGACGAATCCCACCGTTCCATCTACAACGTGTACGGTGACCTGTTCAAATACTTCGATGCCCTGCAAATCGGCCTGACCGCAACACCGGTCGATATGGTCAGCCGAACCACCTTTGGTCTGTTCAGCTGTGAAGGTCGCATTCCTACAGCTAACTACACGCTGGAAGATGCCATTGCCGACGACAACCTGGTGCCTTTTGAAGTGGTTGCCCATACCACCCAGTTTCTGCGGGAAGGCATTAAAAAAGACAACCTTTCCGATGAGCAAATTGCCGAGCTGGAAGAACAGGGCATCGACCCGAATACACTGGAATTTGATGCCAAATCGGTCGACAAGGCGATCTACAACAAGGACACCAACCGCGCCATTATCCGCAACCTGATGGAAAACGGTCTGAGGGATAAAGACGACCAGCTCCCCGGCAAGAGCATTGTATTCGCCCGTAACCATAACCATGCGGTGTTGCTGCAACAGTTGTTTGATGAAATGTATCCGCAGTTCTCCGGCAAGTTCTGCCAGGTCATTGATAATTACGATCCAAGGGCTGAACAGCTGATTGATGATTTTAAAGGCGGTACTCTTGATGGAAAGAATTCAACCAACGATGAACTCACCATCGCCATCTCCGTAGATATGCTGGACACCGGTATCGACGTGCCGGAAGTGGTTAACCTGGTATTTGCCAAACCCGTAAAATCCAAAGTGAAATTCTGGCAGATGATTGGTCGGGGGACCCGCCTGTGCAAAGACCTTAACGGTCCCGGTAAGGATAAGAAAAAATTCCTGATCTTCGACCACTGGGCCAACTTCGATTATTTCGGAATGGAACCGGAAGATGTCGAGCAGACACCCTCCAAACCCCTTGCACAAAAACGACTGGAAGCCTGGGTTGAGCTGGCAAAGGTTGCCCAGAAAAAGTTTGAGAAAAGTACTGTCAGCAGCGTTGCAGAACAGCTGCTTAACCAGATAGAAGCACTGGATGAAAACTCCATTGCTGTTCAGGAAAAATGGCAGAGCCGGGCCAGGCTCAGCGACAGGAAACTTCTGGAACAGTTCGCTCCACAAACCCAGCAACGGTTAATGGACGACATTGCACCGCTAATGCAGTGGCAGGACGTACGTGGACAGGGCGACGCCATTCGTTTTGATATGGATATCATCGCTGCCCAGACCACCCTTTACACCAGCAAGGATAAGACAGCCTCCATTGCCGCCAATGTTATTACCAGGCTGAATGCCTTGCCGCCGCATCTGGCACAGGTACAGCAGCATGGCGACCTGATTAATACCCTGCGGGAACCTGACTGGTGGCAAAACGCCAGCTTTGGAGAACTGGAAAATGCCCGCAAAAAACTCCGGGGCATTATGCACCTGATGGAAAAAGGCACCACGCCTCCGGCTGATCCTCCGGTCTATACCGATATCACCGAAGACAGCAGCCTGATTAAGTCAGCCACACAGGAAAGCAAAATCAAGTCGGTAGACTTCAAGCTTTACCGTCAGCAAGTTCAGGGCGCACTGGAACCACTGTTCACCAGCAGCCCGGTATTGGTCAAAATTCGCAATGGCGAATCCGTTACCGAACTGGAGTTGGATGAACTAACAAAACTGGTTCTGATCCAGAATCCGAATGTGGATATCAAAGTACTGAAAGAGTTCTATCCGGCAGCAACAGCCGGACTGGATCAGATTCTGCGCACCATGGTGGGCATGGACAGCAACGCGGTTGCCGCACGCTTTGCAGAGTTTGCCGCTACCCATCACCTGACAAGCCAGCAGCTACGTTTTCTCGACATGCTCAAAAACCATATCCGTGATTTTGGCACCGTGGAAATGAAGCAGCTGTTTGAGCAACCGTTTACCCGCATCCATGGAGAAGGCATTACCGGCGTGTTTACGGATATGACGCAGGTGATGGCGATTAAGGAGATTGTCGATAGCTTTGCAGTAAACACAGGTGAGCCTGCTATCTAAAGGTAATTCACGCTCTGATTGAAGAACATTCCAATCAGAGCGTGATATAGATGTTTATGAAAAATCAGTTTTCCTCTTCATCAATAAAAATAGAACGATTGTTTTTACTTAAAAACTGGGTCAGCTTTGCTCTAAGTTCATCCGCCGTACTTTCCCGATCAATATCAAGCTCGACAGAAAAAGCATAAGCAGGTTCATTGCGAGTTGTTTTTGTGCCCGCCTTAGCCAGTTCATAGATTACCGACTCGAAAATACTGGTTTCAAAGTCTTTAACTGAGTTTGGATTACCCCATACATCAGGTGTTGCGACATTCTTGATACCACATGAAAGTCTGTCGAGATAACCTGAAACCTGAAACTTTGCATGGATATTCTCTAACCAGCGCTTCCACGCATCATCCAGTTTATTCTTATCCAGATAAACCCAGTCCACTTGACCATGACGATGATCTAATGAACCCGCCAAGCTCGATATTAAAGCTTTAAGCTTCTCGTACAAAGGAGCTGAGTACTCAGTAACCAGCGTATACAGAGCTTTATAATAGGGCTGATTAGCTGATATTTTTTTATTCAGCTCTACCTGCAAGTCAGCTTGATACTCGCTTGGGCACCAGTACCCATAACAGGTTTGTATACAGTATCGCTTCCACATTGCCTTGCTGTTATTTCTCTGAGGCAATTCATAGCCTAAACCGTATTGCAGGTCAGCTATCAGAGCCGAAATATTTAATGAGTTTGAGGTTTTGCTTTCCAACAATTGGTTCAATGGCGACTCAGCTTTTAGCAATTCATCAGGCAACTGCAGATTGAACCGAAAAGGGTTCTGCTCATTGGATTCATAAAATATACGACCATCTAAAAACAAGCTGCGAATATCATCCGCTTCTTTTGAGGATGAATGCTGAACATCCCGCACCCGCTGGGATTTACTCTCGATAAGGTAATCAACATACTCATCAAAGCGCTCGGCAATATAGGCTGAATGCTCGCGACTCCCAATTGTGTAAGAACCTTCTATAACCAACTCTTCATTACCTGAAATACCCTTGTTGGTCAGGTTCATTGAACCGATATAAAATTCCCCGTACTTACTGGTTTTTGCAAGGTAGCCTTTACTGTGAAAAATACCTCCGGATGTACAGGCAACATATACGCCTGAAAGGTCAGTAAAACAGGCACTATGAGCAATGCGCCGATCCCATTTCTTAAGCTCCTCAATGTTTGAGGCACCCTTATCAACAATGATGATCAACTCTTTTTGTGCTTTTTTATGACCATGCGAAAGGATGAACTCAAAAAGGCTGCTTATAGAATCAGAGTCATAATAAGCCGATATCGCCAGTATCCTTCTCAGCTTTCCGCCCAGATCTGAAAACAGCTGGTCAAACTGATTGATTTCAAACTCTTTCGTCAGGTCTCGTGTTGTTGAGTAAAGCTCCATAAACCCCTCCAGTTATGGTTGAAAGCTATTGAACCACTATTCCCCCTTGCTCACTATGACCCATACCAATGAATATGCAGGTCACCACTCCAGGCACTGGCTGATAGCGTAAACCTCACCCTAAAAAATCAAATAACCTGCTCTGATACAGGTATAATCCCCCACCATTATTTCTCAGTATTTTGGAAGTCATTAATGATCACAGGCACTCTCAAAAGCCAAATCGACAAACTCTGGGAAGAGTTCTGGGTCGGCGGCATCACCAACCCGCTGACGGTGATTGAACAGATCACCTACTTGATGTACTCCCGAATGCTCGACACCATGGAAAGCAAGGACGAGCAAAAAAAGGCGCTGGCCGGTGTCGATTTCAAACCCCGTTTCAAGGCGCATCAGCAGGATTGCCGGTTCAACCGTTACTGCAATCTCAGTGCCGATGAAATGATGGAAATTGTGCGGGATGAAGTGTTTTTGCATTTCAGAAGCCTGAGCGATGAAGGCACGCTTTTGGGCGAATTTATGAAAGATGCCCGGTTGGAAATCATCAAGCCGAACTTGCTGGTCAAAGCGGTGGAGATGATTAAGAACCTTCCGCTGGACCGGGGCGACACCAAGGGCGACCTGTACGAATACCTGCTGAGTAAACTCACCACGGCGGGCATCAACGGCCAGTTCCGCACCCCACGGCATATTATTCGTGCCATGGTGGAAATGATGGAACCCAACCCTGCCCGTGGCGAACGCATTTGTGACCCGGCCTGTGGCACTGGCGGCTTTCTGTCCACCACCTACGAATACCTGCTGGAAAAATACAGCTCCCTCGACAGCATTCACACCGAAACCGTCACCAATGAAAAGGGCGAGCTGGAACAGCAGAAAATCTTCTCGGGTGATCTGCTCAACGAATACCGTCAGCATGTGGATTTCGATATGTTCCACGGCTACGACTTTGATTCCACCATGCTGCGCATTGCCGCCATGAACCTGATTATGCACGGCGTGGATGAGCCGGATATTCACTATCAGGACACCATGAGCCAGAGTTTCAGCGACAAATACCCGGAAGCTTCACACGACGCTTTCCACCTGATTCTTGCCAACCCGCCGTTCACCGGCAGCCTGGACGAAGAAGATATCGACCCCGCCATTCTGAAGAGGGTGAAAACCAAAAAGACCGAACTGCTGTTCTGCGCCCGTATCCTGCAAATGCTGAAAGTCGGCGGACGCAGTGCCACGGTTGTACCCCAGGGCGTACTGTTCGGTTCCAGCAAGGCGCACCAGAGCCTGCGTAAAACGTTGGTGGAAGATAACCAGCTGGAAGCCGTGGTTAACCTGCCGTCCGGCGTCTTCAAACCCTATGCGGGTGTGGCGACAGCGATTCTGGTTTTCACCAAGGGTGGTGAAACCGACAACGTTTGGTTCTACGATCTGGAAAACGACGGTTTTAGTCTGGATGACAAGCGTAATCCCATCGACAAAAACGACCTGCCGCATCTGATGGCCAGCTGGAAGCAGTATCGCAAAAGTAAGAACCTGCCTGTGGATGAGTTTATGGGGCATAAGCTCAAGGATCAGTTAAACGACGTTGCACCAATGACGGACTGGGCTGATCGCACACAGAAGGCATTTGTCGTGCCCAAGGCGGATTTGAAAGCCAATAAATACGACCTGTCCATTAACCGCTACAAGGAAGTGGTGTATGAGGAAGAAGTGTACGATCCGCCGAAAGAGATTCTGGGGCGGCTGAAGGCGCTGGAAGTGGAGATTCAGAAGGAATTGGGTGAGTTGGAGGGGATGTTGTGAGTTGGCCTTTGGTTGCAATCAAAAATGTTGCAAAAGTAGTTACGGGCAAAACTCCATCAAAGAAAGTAGAAGGGTACTTTGGTGGAGATATTCCTTTTGTCACACCTGCTGAGTTGGATAAAGATAAGTTGGTTGTATCTGCCAACCAAACCCTTACAGAAGAAGGAGCTGCTCAAATCAAGCTAGTACCAGAAGGTGCTGTAATGGTTTGCTGTATAGGCTCTCTTGGGAAAATTGGTATTGCTGGTCGAGAACTGGCAACCAATCAACAAATTAATACTGTTATTTTCGACAAAGAAAAAGTTGATACTAATTACGGTTTTTATGCGTTAGCCAGATTAAAGCCTCAGCTTGAAGCTTTGGCTCCATCTACAACTGTGGCGATTATCAACAAAAGTAACTTCGAGTCACTCAAAATACCCATTCCCCCACTCCCCGAACAAAAACGCATCGCCGCCATTCTGGATAAAGCCGACCAACTGCGCCAGAAACGCCAGCAGGCCATCGGCCTCGCCGACGAATTCCTCCGCAGCGTGTTTCTGGATATGTTTGGTGATCCGGTGACTAATCCGAAGGGGTGGGAAGTGAGAAGAGTTGAGAATCTTGCTTCTTCAGATAAATACTCAATCAAAGCAGGTCCTTTTGGGTCTGCTCTTAAGAAAGAGGATTATGTACCATCTGGCTTCAAAATATATGGGCAAGAACAAGTTATCAGAGATGACTTGAGCTATGGTGATTACTACATTGATAAAGATAAGTTCAAATCTCTGGAAAACTGCAAGATCGCAGTGGATGATCTTCTAATCAGCCTTGTCGGCACATTTGGCAAGATTAGTATTGTTCCAGTCAACTTTGAACCCGGAATTATTAACCCACGATTAATGAAGATAACTCCTGACAAAAATGTCATTGTTCCGAAATTTCTAAAATACCTACTGCAAACTGATGGTGCGATGGCAAAAATTCAACACATGTCTCATGGTGGAACCATGGGAATTGTGAATGTGGGTAAAATGAAAGATCTAGCGTTACCTATCCCACCATTAGAAAAGCAAAAAGAGTTTTTGGAAAAGATGAATAAACTCATTCTTGCGAAAAAAAGGCAAAAAAAAGGGATTTGTATTACAGAAAGTTTATTCAACTCCCTCAGCCAAAAAGCCTTTGCAGGCAAGCTATAACCCCTGAACCGCACACCGCCCCATCCGTGGGGCATCAAGGAAGTACCGATGATCCGAAGAGTCCTGCAACTGCTGCTGTTACCCCTCTTTATCCCTTTGCGCCTGGTCTATGCCGATATCCTGCGGATGCAGAACGCCACGATTCTGTACTCCTGGTATCGCAATAAAAAGGAATATGAAGCCACCTCCGTTGGTGACGATTCTCCGGAAGTCAACAAAAGCTGGGAACAGTGGCAGGACGATGCCAAAGCGATGGAAGACCGCTGCAATAAACAAAAGCAGACGTTCATCAAGGTCATCATCCGCCCCGAGCCTTTACGTCGCTGGCTAAAAGCTAACCAGCTCGCTAATAGTGCCGAAAACCGTGAGCGCTATATCCAGGAGGTTTATCAGGTGGCCTGTGCTCGTGGTATCGAACTGAACAGCACCCAAAAGCCCAAATCCCGTTAATCACTGCCGTTTTATCTGGGGTATTGGCTCTCACCGTATGCTGAAGACTTCTGATTTGTCTTTGAGATAAACCGTCACTTTTCCGGGCAATGCCAGCTGCGGTCGAACGCTGGCAACCCGGTAAAACGGACTGACACCGGAGGAGTCCAGTGGCGAATACGTTACTTTTAAAGGGAAGTCCGGAAGCTTACACCGCCAGGGCATGCCCTCATCACAAGTCAGTGCTTCTCCGGCACTGAAGGCTATGCCTGTGTGCCAGTGGCGGTACTCTTCACATGTAGCCATCAGGGCAAGCTGCCTTGCTACGGCCGTGGTGATGCGGAATGAAAATACTCCGTCCAGCTCAATATACAGATGGTTGTTATCCTGCCGGACGTTTTTGAAGATAAACGACTTGGACAGCAGGGTTAAAGCGACTTTGCCAAACTCCGGATCGGGGCAGAAGGTTCGCAGCATGACATCGACCAGCTGGATTGATTTGTTACGGACTTTGACGCAGTACTGCTTATGGTATTGCCCCTGAAACTGTGTGAAGTCAGTCTGCAACAATCTACGGGGCAATTCTGTCAGGCTGGTTTTATCTTTGCTGACGCTGGCGTGATAAAACGTTGGGGCTGTGGTGCTGTTGATCAGGAAACTGTTGTTAAAACATCTGCCCAGCGTGAAGTAAGGCATGATGGACAAGGGCTGGAGGCTTTCGTGTAATTTTTTGTCTTCATCACAGAATAAGCACCAGAGCATTGCCTTTTTCTCGACATTGACAATATTTCCGTAAGCAATGAACGTCAGTTTTTTGGAACTAATTTCTGATGGCAGCTCCAGCTTAAGGGGTTTTATTTTCCGGGAGTGTATACGGCGTTTCATGGTTGGCTTCCAGCAACTCCTGAATCATGGATTCCTGGCTCGCTGAAAGATTATAGCCAAGGCAGGCCGCGTAGATGAGGTTGCTGCGAGTGATGGTTTGACCGTTTTTGATGAGCTGCTCCTTTGCCCATTGGAATCGTCGCTGAAAATAGGGCTCCGGATTACAGGCTTCTTCCAGAAAGGCCGCTGTTCTTGGTATTTTTGTGAACGATACCTTTGAGAACAGGTTACGCCTGCCCATGATTTTACTGATTGTGTTCGGCGTTATTCTGATCGGTTTTCCCGGTTGGGAGAGCAGCTCTTTAACAATGGACTTAACCTGTTGGAGGTAGTCTCTGTCACGCTTCTTCCAGTTGAGTAATTCCTTTCTGGGCCTGGGTTGCTTAACAGATGGCAAATGCTTGAGTAACCATTCTTTGTCCTGCCTGTCGAGAAATTTATACCCGGCTCTCATTCCTTCTTTTATTTGTGATCTCGACTGCCGGGGGTAGCGCTTTCTGTATTCCCTGAAGTGTTTTCGTTCGGTTTTAATGCGATCCTTAATACGCTGATCGGACTCTAATCTTGTTGGCATTTTTACCTGCCAGTCCGGATTGAGCTTAAACTCTGTCACTTTACGCAGGATAACACCCCGGGACACAGACATAGCTTCGATCATTTGCGGGATGGTATACCCCGCCTGTATATATCCAATAAATTTATTTTTCCACACAGAGCCATAGCTAATTACATGTTCTTTATAGTGCTTTTCTGCTTCAAGATTGCAGGAATAACTGTATCCACAGGTGCACGTTATGGTGCCATGCAGAGGGCCGTTCTTTTGTCGTCTATGCGTTCGATCCAGTCTGGCGCTGCATGGAGCAGGATCATTACAGAAAGGGTTTGGGCATGGATAGGATTCTTTCAGCTCTGGCTTAATATTGACGATGGCAGTCGCTTGTTCCAGATGATCAAGAAATTCTGTCATTAGCACATGGTATAGTGGATGCAGTTGTGATGCGTTTTCTGTGTGTCTGCCTATCCGCCTTAACCAATGATATTTATCCGGATCAGGATAAGCTCCGACATCCTTCAGAAGCTGTGGCGACCAGTAGGCAAGGAAGTGACGATAAAGTTTATCCTGATTAATAAAACGCCCCTGGTTAAAGCCTTTCTTAAGCAACTCCTCCCGGTACGCCCGACCGGACATCAAAGTTTTGTAGCCTTTTAACAGATCACTGCTGGCTCTGGCTATTGATAATAATTTGTTGTCAGGCTGGATCTTTTTTTGCCTGAGATGCGCCCGGGCATGCTGTCTGGCAGAAGCGTAGTGCAAATGCTTGTGGCTCTGTTTGTCTACAGTGGCGTTGAGCGTTGGCACCCCATGAAACGGGCAAACCAAAACACCCGGGAGCTGATGACTTCTATGCCAGTAAGGTTCTCCCATATGCTTTTCATCGTCATCAAGGCAGACCGGACAATAGCGCAGGTAGCGAAAATTTTTAACCAGGCTGGTAAGGCTTCCAAGCTGACCATGAATACCTGTGTTACTGGGTTGCAGCATTTTGGTTCTGGCTTTGTCTATCCGCTGCTTGATAACAGCCGATGAGAAATATGGCAGGATGGTGTGGCTATCAATAATCTCTTCCGGACAGTAGATAATAAGCGGACGTAAGTTCTCGCAAAACGGTTTCAAACCGCTGGGTAGGCCATAAATCGCGCATGAGGGCGATTCACCATAAAGGCGATAAGCTGTGAACTTATAAAGCCCGTTCGCCGAATGATCGTGATAACGGGCTATCCAGCTATAGAATGTCTCGTCTGGAAAGGGTTCCGGAAATTTGATAATCATCCTTGATTGTGTCGAGCTCCTGCTCTGGTTTAAATAATGTGCAAGTTATAGGTCGAGCTCTTTTACCAGATCATATCCCAAACCGTGTTTCAGTAAGATATCCGGTACAAGCCCCGGATCTTTTTTCTTCAGCACTTCAGCAGCAAAGGCATCGAATTTTTCCAGAGCATCCTTTGGTAGATCAATCTGAGCCCGCTCTATTTGTGGTGAGAGCTGAAGAGGTTTGTCTGGCTTCTTCTGCATTTCCTCGTACATTTGCAGCGCCTTTATGACCAGCTCATGCTGTGGTTCGCCGTTGTAGCTGTCGAGAATCACTTTAGTAATTTGGGCTGTCTCTTTTTCAGGCACATTGGATTGACGAAGGATAGCTGTTAGCTGCCCTTCAAGACCATGACGGCGCTGAATGTCCGAAACCCTTCTTTCAATGTCTGCACTGGGCTTGTACTTCTCTGACAGGTCTCTCATGCGATATTTGGAGACATCGATGTCTTTCATCGTCTTGAGCCGCTCTTTATCTCCTGTAACCAGCGCCTGGATATAGGGTTTGAGCTGCCTAAAGCAGGACGTTGCTGTATCTTCAATCCGCTTTTTCGTTATTTTCGGATTTTTCTTACCTTGCTCTTCCTGTTTGTTGATATTCTGCTGGATCAGGATGAACAGGTTAATGATAACGAATAAAATGCCACCGGTTTCCTGATAGAAAACCTTGGACAGTCCTTCAGAGAAAGCTGTTTTTGAGTTAGTAATCTGGTACTGCTCAAACAGAAAATTTATCAGGTCATGAAAGCCTTGTGGAATCTTTCCGGTTTTTGTCAGCTCAAATGGTTCAAAGTATTCATCGCCAAGGCTTGAGCCTTTCCGGACATAGGCCATGGGCAAATCATCGTAAACGCCTTCCAATTCAAAGGTGCCTACGTAAATTACCGGGATACCAAGGTCCACACGAAGCTTGATCAAGAATTTAATGATTTCATCTTTGTCTGCTGACTTGGCAAGAAACTGGATTTCGTCGATGACCAGTATTCCGAGATTAATTTCCTCAATCAGCTTTTTAACACGATCAATGTAGGTGCTGATGGACAAATCGCCCTGATTACCAAGAGCTTTTTTGAAATCATCCTTGTAGTTTGTTCCAAGCAGTTTATCTGCAGCAGCAAGCACATCATTACACAGCGCTGTATCTCCCCCACGGTGTGGGCATGTAATTTTCAGCCAGTTAACCTGTAGCTCGTTATTTTTTTCCGGATGGACAATAACCTGCGGGAAATAGGAAAGGATTATGTTGATTGCAACGGTCTTTCCCATTCCGGAAATGCCGTAAATTGATATCCCTCCCTGATCGTTGTTCACCTGGCCCGCGTGAACTTTTTCTGCATACCGTTCCCTAAGTGCCTCATCAACCGCCCGGAAGAGTTTGAAATGGGCATTGGTTGGGTGAAACATGTAGGCAATGCTGCGAGCCCTGTAATATTTTTTCGTAGGCTTCAACGAGCATTCAGCATCCGTAAAAACAGGTGGGTAATAGGTCGCCAGCTCTGCAAACTGCCAATCATCAAGAATCGGAGGTAAGGCACTAACATAAGGTGTCGTGTAGTATGGACTGAAGTCTGAATAGTCGTTGTATTGAGCTATTACAGCCTGCTCGCCCGAAGACAGGGTATAGTACTTATCTTCCTTAATAATGCCCGACTTCGCGGCTTCAAAATGGAGGTACTGAGGGGGTATATCGTACTTATCGCGTTTTACGGAGAGCTTACTCATTATCTTCATCCGGGTTGGAGTGCTTCTTCATTTGGGCTGATATGTGTTGGGAGTAGTCGATTTCGAAGTCTTCATCTTCTTCGATTTCATGGGTTACTGAAGTATTTTCAGGGTCTTCAAGTACAAAAGCATTTGCTTTTGACTGCTCTTCAGCTAATTGTTTTTTCCGATCCTTTGCCCCAGTAACAAACTCACGGTTTGATGAGTGTCTGGTTAAATTTTTTGTTTGTTCTGCAGATTTTTCTGCACTCTTAGTGAGAATGGCGTCATACTTTTCAAGTATTTTGTCATCCTGATCTTTTTCAGAAACTTTATTAGATGCATAGACATCTAAAAAATCATCCCATTCAAATCGGGTGAGGCCAGATATGGAGTTTGAGCGTTTATCTGAAATACCCTCTTCTAGAATAGGTTGCACTTCCCTTAAACATCTTTCCTGAATAACGCATTTCACATACGACATCCCATTTTCAGCAGGCATGTATATATAATCAATATTCCTTTTGTCTAAGCAAATTTCAATTTTATTATCGGGTTTTCGTTTCGCCTGCTTTCTTGGCTTTGAAGATACCAATAGTTGTTCCCAACTATCCATTAGCGGTGTATAAAAAAGTCCTTTGTATTTAATGCCTCTGTCTGTAACTGTTGCGTTATCTCTTGGCAATAAGTTTAGCTTTACAATATCTTCTGGATAGGCTCTAACATATCCACTTACTGACTCAACTCCATGTCGAAATAAATCATATGGTCGAGGTGAGACTCCATCCATTACAGCAAGATTATTTAAAACAAATGGATTTTTTATTGAAAGTTGGTTATGCATCATAATCAACCTTATAAAGTCCAAATAAATTTCATCAAAAGTCTTAATCGCTTTCAATCTCATATCAGGGTCACCATATTTTTTCTTGTTATAACTTCCCCTCGATGGATCGTACATTTCCTCCCAATTTTGCAGAATATTGAATCTTGTTTCGACAATTCCCTTCCAGTCTGGTCTTTTTGCTGTGACCTCAGATATAGTAACTCCTAAATTTTTTGTCATGTTAACCGTCAAATTCTTTCTTAACTCAGCCTGATCGATGGTTAATACCTTAGGTACACCACGTATTATGCAAAGTTCTTCGATATGATCATCTTCATCAAAACCTAATTGCTCCAGGAGTGTCCTTTTATCCGATGCCATGCTCACCAAAGCCATAATGGCCGATTCTCCAGAGGGTTGCCCCAAACCCATATACCAACCAACGATAAACCGTGTATAAACATCAATAATGATATAAAAAACTGGTTGGCCTATAAGGTTGTATGGGGGATAGTGTGACCGGACGTAATAATCGATGACTGTGGCATCAATTACAAAGTTATACCCTGGACCTCTTGCAGAAATAGCTCCTGTTTTCGCCCTTCGATTCATCTTAGTGCTTTTTTTGCCTATCTTATCTTCTTCTCTATTTTCAGCATCTCGCTTTTTGTAGTAATACTTTTTAAATTGATCCAGTGATGGTCTATCATCGTCACCTATTTTCACTCTGACAATTCTATCATTCTCATCAAGTATTTCCTTGTAGGTATACTCCCGCTCTTTCATTAAACCATAAGTAAAAGCAACCCCTTTACCTTTATCAACAATATGATCAGCAATGAACGTATTGAATATTTTATAATCTTCTTCATCCAAACTTATCCCAGTAATATCCTTATTTTTATATCCGGGGCCTCTTTTCTTTTTCTTTTTATATTTATTCTTTTCAATTCCGCACAAATTAAAATCAGGTAATAATGATTGAAGATTCTTACCTCTCTTCCAATAAAGCTTAAAGCATTTAATCAACTGCTTAGGGGATGATTTAGAATCTTTATAGGCAGAACTCCTACCTTCTTCCGTATAAATCAATGGTTCATTCTTAATATAAGGCTCAATTAGTTTAAACCTATCATCTCTCAACTTCCGTATCTTGTTTTTTTTATTTGCAACATCAACAGTATCAACCTTTGTGTCAACACTGATATTTATTTCTCTAATCCACGGATCAAATTTTACAAACCTGTAATAATCAGATTTTATTTTCGCTTTTACATATTCAACATCCATTTCCACAGGAAAGCTACTGTCTGCAATATTTATCCAGTATAACTTTTTATCATCCCTCCACAATACTCGAAAGATAGCTTCAAACTCTTCAACTGTAACCTGATCTGAATTTGGGTCTTTCTCTTTAACCTTACCTATTAAATTGTTTTCATATACAACAATTTGTTCTGCCATAGCACTAACCTCTAACCTAAGTATTTTTTCAGTGCAGAAATTTCAGTTAATGGTCCTGTCGATAACTTAGTCATATCTACATCGATAATTCTTACAGCAATCATTCTAAAAAAAATTGTCAAAGCAACACCTGGAGCACAACCATGAGAATCATTTATTTTCTTGCACAACTCTGAAATAGTTAGATCTTCGCTAGTATTTCTTATTCCACTAATAATATGCTGCTCAATTAGTCCTATATTGGTATTTTCCGGTAACGAAAGATGATTTTGGGTAGCTGAGCAATAATTTTGATGAATAAGCTCCAAGTTGTTATCGATGCCTACATCTAATGAAAGATCAGTAATAATAAAAAATGGAACACCTTTCAAAAGCCAATACACGTATTCGATTTTCTGTTTCTCAAGAACTCTTTTATTCAGAAGTTTGTGGGCAGGTTTTACTGAAACAGCAATATCAAACTTACGACTATCTTCATCAATCATTGTGACCAATAAGTCCGTTGTCATTTCAATAGCAAAAGGTTTATTTGTGTTGTAGTCCAGTTCGCTTGGATGATTGATTTTCAATTTTTCTGCGATTGCCAACGTTTTTTCGCGTTTAAGTGGAAATTGTTCCCGGATTTCTACAACATTTTTTGCCAGATCAAATGGTCGAAAAATCTTGTGTTCTGTATGCGACCCAAGCTGCACATCCCGGCCTAAAGATTTGATGCCTGATACTCGAGCCTTAAAATTATCCTCTTTTGCTGAGGGGATCTCATTCGTGTTAAGACCAGGGATATAATCCCTTCCATGTCCTGTTCCACGCTTTTCCTCTTTTATCCAGCGCTGCAATTGTTTCTCGCTTCTGGAATAAGGAGAAAACTTATTAACCTTTTTTGGCATAACAAATACACTACCTGATAGGTAACCTACCAAGCAGTGTAGTTTAATTTCAACAAGTCATTTATCGACTTTATTGCACTATTTACCGACTTAATGCACTATTCACCAACTATATTGCACTATTTACTGACTCTATTGCCTATCTCACAAGCGCCCTCAAGCTTCCTGTAAATCATTCCAAGGATATCCCACTTCTTCATTGCCCATTCCGGTGACAGCAGATATTGCCGCTCTCCAGACCCGGTCAGGCGATGAAACAGCAAGTGCTCTGGTGCGCGACGAATGACTTCTGCCATAACATTCGTGTACTCGTCCATGGTCATCTCTTTTACCCGGCCATGCTTCCAGTCCCGGGCCAGCTGCGTTCCCTTAACAATGTGCAGGGGGTGAACCTTGATGGCATCAACGCCCAGTGCAACCACCCGGTCAAAGCTGGTCAAGGTATCTTCCGGTGCCTCTCCAGGCAGCCCCATAATCAGATGAGTACAGATTTTCAAACCAAAGCTTTTGGCTCGTTTTACAGCATCTTCATATTCGGCCAATCCATGTCCCCGGTTAACAGCTATCAATGAAGCATCAAAAGTGGATTGCAGACCCAGTTCCAGCCAGACTTCATAACCTTTGTCCTGATACTCTTTCAATAGTGCCAGTACCGGATCGGGTACACAGTCCGGGCGAGTGCCAACGGCCAGACCAATGACATCCGGATCAGACAAGGCTTCGTCATAATAACGACGAAGGTCTTCTACGGAACCGTAGGTGTTGCTGTATGACTGAAAGTAAGCAATGAACTTACCCGCTCCAGTGCGTTTGGAAACCTTCTCTTTTGCGGATTGAATCTGGGCAGTAATGTCACCCGCATTGGTGGTGTCAGGGCTGAATGAAGCATTATTGCAAAACGTACAGCCACCGATTCCCTTTGTGCCATCACGGTTTGGACAGGTGAAAGAAGCATTAACTGAAATTTTGTGGACTTTCTCACCGTACTTCGCACGCAAATAGCGTCCAAAGGTATTGACGAATCGTGTCATGTCCATACAAGAAGGCACCCGGAGTTTAACAAAAGAACGACAACATAATGCTTGTTTGATCAGCCGCCTATACGCACATCACGAGGAATTAGGGAAAGGTCTTACAGACTGTTTGCGAGATACTCTTGCCGTATTAAAGCTACACAGGTTGATTCAGTGAAAAAACCTGTGCCTTAAATCAATCCGCTTTTTTCATACGGTCAATGACTTCATCAACAACCGCTTTGACTTGCTCTTCATCAGCTGCGAGGGACAGGGTGTTATCATCCGGAGCCACTCGCCATTCAATAATGCGTTTAGCCAGCTTGCGGGCCATGACTCCGACGATGTCGTCAAGATAGGTGTCGTTAAACATTGGCAAGTGCATAAATCGCAGGTGAACCAGCAGTTGCTCAGGCTGTCCGTCTTCTTTCATGTGAATGGCAAAGTCACCGGGGTCTGTGGTGCTCTGACTGATCGTTAACGTGAAGTGTTCACCGCTCATAAAGTTCTCCTGACTGACTAAGTCAGTTGTCGGCCCTGACATGCGCGGCTAAAGATTATTTTTACATAGATTGGAAATAATGATTTAGCCTGTTTAGAACCATCGTCCCTTTCCTTATCTCCTTCGGGCAGTGTCATTGCCAGGCAGCTATCAGAAACAGAGCCGATATATCTATCTATAGTAAATGGATAAGCCAGCCCACAAACGGGAGCCCCAATATGATCAATAATACTGATGCAGAACCTCTACGCCCTGATGGCAGCCGCAATCCGGTCGACCCGGTTCAGCCTAAAAGCCCGGTTGATGCCATTGAAGCGGATCGTTTCTCAGACATGATGAAGAAAAACAAAGATATGGAAACGGCTGCAAGTGATAACCAGGCAGCTGAAGGGGAAATAACGCCAGAAGAACTGCAAAGGCAAATTCGGGAAGGAATGTTTAAAACCGGATTCCAGAAAGCCATTGAAAGAGCAAAAGAAATGACAAAAGAAATGAAGCAATGACACTTGATGCTTTGAACGATATCACTGACAAAAAATTGACAACAAGAATATAGCGTCGTTCTTATATGAAGTTAATTTATAAAAAGTAACCAGTAAATAAATTACAATAATAAAAATATGTTTTTTTAAGTTCAATCAAAAAACTAGAACACACACTAATAAAAATACTCATAGTACAGGGAGTTGTTGTACATGTCTGAGCAGCGTAGTAATGTCGTTTCTATCAACACGCCAACCTCACCTGTTGCGCAGTTTGAGATAGAAATGCTATTTGAAACACTGTTAAACCAATACATCCTTCCCAAGATCAATCCTGCCGTTAATTCTTTAGCTGACTATGTATCAGAAAAACAGCTCACAGCTGCCAGCGACATTGACCTGATGCAATTAATTGAAACAGGAAAAAAAGTAAAACGCTCCAAGGCAGAGATAGTTGAATCATTTACCAACCACCTGTTCAACAATGTCAGTGAATGGACTGAAGCTAAAAAAACGACGGATACTTCCCAGCCAGACAATGATTTATGTTTAGTTGATAATACGACACTGGAAAAAAATCTGGCCTGGCAGGCAGCCGCCAGACAAATGGAAATGTGCGAACAAGTGCAGAATCTTTATAACTGTGAATCACGCCTGCAAGACTTTACACCTTCAGACTCTATACCTTCAGACTCTATACCTTCAGACTCTATACCTTCAGACTCTATACCTTCAGACTCTATACCTTCAGACTCTACACATCTGCCCATTGGTTCAATGGCCCTTTGCGAAGCATTTGCCAGTGCTTTGGTACCGTTAAATCTTGATGTTGATACGGCTCAGGAATTTTTATCACTGTTCGCTAAGCATGTGAAATTCACGGCTGCACAAATGTGGCAACAGGCAGATACCGATCTCTCAGGGATGGGGCTGGAACTGAACACACCCAAAGTATCTTCTTACACTGAAACGGTTGCTAGCACTAATCCAAAAAAGAATACCAATCAGGAAGCAGCCGATAGCGATACCGAGCTGGTAAACCAGATTGCCCAGCAGGTGGTTTCAAGAGTTGAATCCATGATTGGTCAGCAGTTTAACAAAACTCTTAATGAAACAGGTGCCGATTCCTTTATCATTTCTGCAACGAGTTATCCAACTGAGGATCTCACCTCAACATTAACCAGCATTCAGAATGAGTTATCAGAGCAAACTTCATCAATTTCAAATCTGTCAGATTCTATTAAACATGAATTGATAAACCGGGGAATTACACAAAATCTTTCTCCGCGACAGGAAGACCTTATTAATTTTGTCGGATTATTATTTGAATACATAATAGACGACCACGAACTACCTGATATCATTAAAAACATTATTGGACTTCTGCAAATACCCGTTTTGAAACTGGCTTTAATTGATCATGACTTTTTATCCAACAGAGAACATCCCGGCAGACAACTACTGAATGATATGACATCCGCAGGCATGCACTGTAAAGAGAGTGACGAACCTGTTGTTCATCTTATTGAAAATACCGTCAAAACAATTATTCGGAGTTTTACAGACAATCCCAATATATTTTCTGAATGCCTCGACGAATTTAATAAAGAACTATTATCGATCAACAAATGTTCAATACAGACTGTTGAAGACGATCTGTGGAATACCGACAGTGCAGAGGAAGCAATCCTTAACACACCAGAATTAACCAAAGAATATTCAGAACCGGTCATCGACCCTGCCAGTAATACGACAACAGCATCTCCTGTTGATGATATAGTGGACTCTTATCTCACCAGGCATAATGTGCCGAAGTCCCTCAACGATCTGGTATGTTCAGGCTGGAAAGACGTTCTACAGCTCGCTCTTGAGCAGGGCAGCTCCGATGAAGACTGGTTCCACCGGGTCAATACTCTGGATATGTTACTGTGGAACCTTCAGGAGAATCGCCAGAACAACATACCGGACGATGACTGGCAAATACTGAAAAATTATCTTCTTGATCAGTTTAATGAAGTTGAAATTAATCCATTTGCTGTAGCGGAATGGCTTCATAGCATCGACTCCATGACCAATAAACATATTGGCCTTGAAGAAGAGATCGTTATCCAGAAACAAGCCGACCAGCAACAAAATAAACCAACAGTAGAAACAGATGAAATCAGGGAGTCTGAATTTCCTGAACCGGAAATCGACCTTTCAATCTCTGATACCCTGCCACAGCCGTTTCCTGATACAGAAATGCCTGTTGTTGGTCAGTGGGTTGAGTTTATAGGTAAAAATGACCACCGCCTGCGCTGTAAGCTGGCGACAATCAATTGTCACACAGACCGTTATGTCTTTGTTAACAAGTCGGGTATGAAGGTCGCGGAATGGTCAGGTCCAGAGCTGGAAAAATCAATACAAAACAACAGAGTTGAACTGCTGGACAATCAGCAATTCTTTGACCGGGCATTACAAGCTGTCATGAATAAATTCCTGAAATTTTAAACGCAAGAAAGATACAGGATCGGAAAACCGTCATGCTGGACCTGACCAACCTTCAGATGATCACTAATGGTAATAAAACCTTGCTCAACGCTCTCTTGACAGAGTTTATCAGCACAACAGATCACGACCTGAAAGAGCTAAGCAGTGCTGTCAATGACCAGCAATACGACTCAATAGCCAGACTCTCTCACCGAATAAAAGGGGCTGCTGCAATCGTTGGTGCATCAGAGCTTGTTGAGTTAACGGCAAAACTGGAAGCAGCTGGCTATCAATCCGGTCAGGATAATCCATCTGATCTGCTGGATAGAATCATTCACTGCTATAAAAATGTTTCTAAAGAAATCAACCACTACAAATGACTGGGTGGTCCTGCCCCAAGTCCTGCAAATCCCTGCAATACAATTTCAACCGCCAACGCGCAAAGCAGCATTCCCATCACCCTGATCAAAATGGCAGAACCACTGTCTCCCAACCATTTATGAATGGTGTTAGCCATCAACAGAAGCAGATAGGTAATAAGAAGAACTACGACAAGAATAATGGAAGTCAGGATTTGCTCGTCCAGACCATACCTGCGGTTGTCGGTAAGAATAACGACGGCAGTCAAAGCGCCAGGGCTTGCCATAGAGGGAATCGCCAGAGGAAAAACGGCAATATCATGTCCTGGTTCAGCCCGGTCATGGGAGTGAGAAACGTCTTCACCAAAAATCATTTTCAAAGAGAAAATAAACAGGATCACGCCCCCCGCCATCTGAAATGATCCCAGACGAATACCCATAGCTGTGAGAATCAACTGCCCGACAACAATAAACAGCAGCAAAATAGCTCCGCTATAAATCGTCGCCCGGAGCGCTATCCGATTACGATCACCGGGAGAAAAACCTCCCGTGATTGATAAAAAGAGCAACAAGGTTCCAATCGGATCAATAACGGCAAAGAGAAGTACAAAGTCGTGGATCAGTTGTTGCATAGGTGCGCCGGTTAGCTGGGAAATAGAAGGCTACTGGTAGCTGTCTAATGGTCACTGTCTACTGATAACTGTCTACTGATAACTATCGACCATTCTCAGACTTACTTTTCCCAGAGTTATTTCGCCTCTCAAATTCATCTCTGCAGGGCTTGCCAAACCTGTTTATCCCGCTCTGCGGTCCAGATAGAAGGGACAGTTAAGCCAGAAGCCTCATCAAAGGCTCTGGACACATTAAATGGCAGACAATGCTCATAGATCACCCAGGATGAGTAATCCCTGTCCATTTTCATGCGGATATAGTCAAAAGTGTCTGCGAGCTTCATCCCCTGAGCAACAGCATCACTGGCGTATTCATAGAGTCGTGAAACATAGCCACTGGTGGTGGATATGGCAGTTTGCGAGCCTTCCTGACTTTTCATCGCTTTGCCACGACCCGGTAATAACTGCAAAGGCTCCATTTCCAGCAATTGACCCAATGTTTGCGGCCAGCAATGCAGATAGGCATCACCACAATAAGGCGTAGCGCCTGACTCGACCAGATCGCCCGCAAACATGATGCGCTGTTCAGGAATCCAGAGAATCGTATCTCCCCCTGTATGCCCGGGTCCCGGATGAATGATTTCAACCTTCAGATTCCCCAGGTCTATGGTCAGGCACTCATCAAAAAGAATATCCGGCCTGGTCAGGCCAGTGATCGTCTCGTGGTTTTCAAACAATCTGGGAAAACGTCGCAGTTCCGATTCCCAGTCCTGCTCTCCCCGCTCTGTGATAAGTTGAGACGTTGCATGACTGGCAATGACTTTAGCGCCGGAAAATGCGGAGGCTCCAAGTGTTCTGACCGCATGATAATGACTGAGTACCACGTAGCAGACCGGCAGGTCAGTTACTTCTTTGAGGGCATCCAGAACCTTCTGCGCCATCGCCGGGGTGGCCTGACAGTCAAAAACCAGAACCCCTTCAGTGCCAACCACTACACCGGTATTGGGGTCGCCTTCTGCGGTAAAGGCATAGACACCTTCAGAAAGCATTTCAAAAGTCATGGCTTTTGCGGTCATATCCGCCGAGGAGGCAAATGATTTAGGCATGGCAAAGGTCGTACCGAAGGAGGATGGAACCTCAGTATAGTTCTATCTTCAGCAAGCATTGTTCCAGTTTCACCTACCAGAAGCCTGTCGAGCTTAACCTGCTCTCTGGTTGACATCCCAGCCAGGAAAGCACAAGACAGCAGGATGGCAACTCAGAGCGATAGCAAGCTGTTTGGCCCGGTGGATGCCCAGGCTTACAGTGTTGTTTTCGATGGCAGACAGGGTGGACTGAGGGATGCCGGTACGCTCCGACAACTGGTTCTGACTGAGCCCCTGAAGTTCGCGCAGAATGCGAACGGATTCACCCACTGTTACATCGATCTGTTTAGTGGCGGGAAGCCATTCATCGTTTTTTGTAGTCATGGGCTGTCACCTTGATGACCTTGACCTGCACCATTTGGGATTCGACGGTGTAGATCACTCGGTATTGTTTGTTCAGGCGTGAGGAGCGATAACCGTTCCAATCGCCAGTCAGCGCTTCGTCGTGAAAGCCTTTGATGAGCCTGAGTCCGGACGGGCCGGATTGAGGTTTTTCAAGGACCAAGCTTATGGCTGTTTATGACTGAAAGGTAGAGCTGGTAATAATATCCATCAAATGCTGCATAACCGGTCCTGGCTGGCGGTCGGCACGCCAGAGCAGACCCACTGGCCATCGATAAACAGCCTGAGGGTGGCTCAATATAACCAGCTCGCCGTCACGAATCTTTTCTATAGCAAAGCTTTTTGGACAATAGGTCCAGCCCAGCCCACGCATAACCAGGTCAATGGCGGTTTTATAGTCAGAAACTTGCCAGAAACTGTCAGACATGCGTATTTTTCTGGAGTCTGATGAAGGGTGAAGCCGGGTCCAGATCTGTCGCTGATTATAAAGTTCCGTGACCTGGAGATAGTCATAACTGGCCAGTGGATGATCACGATGACAGACCGCCACAAAATCACAAAAACCAATCTGCCGACAAACAAAACGGGAGAAATCCAGCTCAACCAGACTGGTATAAACAAAATCTATTTCACCGGATTCAACACCATAAACCAGCTCATCATCAAACCCGGTTTTTATCGTCATGTTCAATGCAGGGTGAGCACGTTCCAGTTCTTGTAAAGCGTCAATAATGAAACTTTGTCCAACGCCATGGTCCATTCCGAATGTAAGACTTTTTTCATCATTCTGCAGAATGTTGGAGACTTTGCGCTCCAGCATATCAGCACTGGCCAGCAGCGAACGGCAAACAGAGAGAAGACTCTTGCCTTCATCCGTCAGTACGGGCTTATAGCCAGCTCGGTCAAATAATCTGACCCCCCACTCGTCTTCCAGTGCCGAAATCCAGTTGCTCAGCATCACCCTGGGTTTCTTCATTCTTCTGGCTGCCTCAGAGATCGATCCGGTCTCTTCTGTCATCATGAATGCCTTGACTGCGTCAATCTTCATGGCTTCCCTCTTTTCGTCTGTTAGCACACAACACTCTGCTACTGATTGGTTACACACTCTGCCATGCATTCTCCGCCAGATGCTCTAAAAATACACGCTTTAAAATGACCGAACCTGACCAGCGACACCAGCTCAGGACAGCCTGAACATTACTGATAGAAGCGATTGATAGCAATGACCATGAAAAGAAAACTGAGTGCCGCCCTACTGGCTTCAGCCATCGCAGCAAGCGTTGCACCAGCCAGCCTGATGGCCAGTACTCAAGGCCTTACCGGTATTCCTCCTGTTGAGTTTCAGGTGGATCTGGACAACCAGAAATCTGAGTTCTTTACCGTTGAAGTCAGAGGCACTTCCTATGAGCGCGGCGTTCAACATGGCGAAGCGCTCCGCAAGGTTATCCGTCCAACCCTGAACCGTTTTAAATACGATATGGTGTCAGCGTTTCTGGAAATGGCAGGCACTGACTACACCTGGGAAGACTACCGAACCTTCTTCTTTGAAAAGACCGGCCTGTACCAGACAGCCCTGAAGGAAGCGCCAGAACTGGTCGAGGAGATCAGAGGCATCGCCGATGGTGCCAAACTGGACTTTAAGGATGTCTTTATCTACAACCTCAACTTTGATGAAACCTTCTGGGTACTGGAAAAAATGACCGGTATCGATCCTATGCTGGCCTCGGAAAAAGCGGGTCTTGGCCTGCCATCCGGACACTGCTCCCACGGTTCTGTATGGGGTGAAGGTCAGTCAACCGTCGCTTACACTCTGGACTGGACCCGTCATTTCGAAGGCAGTCAGGCACTGATCAAGCATGTTCTGGAAGATGGCACCGTTCTGCTGACCACCACTTATGCCGGTACCCTGATCGGTCATGGTATTAACGCTTCAGAAGGTTATACATTTACTCCACACTCCAAGTTCCAGCTGGCTCACGATGTGGACAACGGCCTTGCTCAGATATTTATCTATCGCAAGCTGATTGAAGCGGGCTCTGTGGACAAAGCCATTGACTTCCTGAACTCAGTAAAACCCGCCGCCGGACTGGCCTATGCCCTGACTGACCACCGTGGCACCCGAACCTTCGAAGTTTCTTCCAATAAAGTGGCGGAAATGAAAACCGACGGTTCATGGATGGCCATTGCCAATGTTGCCCGCGCGAATGATGACCTGTCAGGCTCCTACCGACAGGAACTGAAGCTGGAAGGCAAGAAGGTCGATATGCAGGCTCTGCCGGAAATCTACTGGACGCTGAACAAAGACAGCGTTAAGCGGTTCGACATGATTTCAGCGGCAACGAAAGGAAAAACGCCTGCCCAGATGACCGTCGAGAAATGGCAGGAACTGTTTACCCACAAGCCAATTAACAAGCCGGTGGATGAAAAGATGGAAACGTCTAACCTGTGGCATGTGGTGGAAATTGATAACGAGTTTATTGATTACCACGTTTCTCCGGGAAATCCGGGCCATCTGCCAATGGAAACTTACCGTTTCAAATACCGCTAACAAAAACGCCCCGTTACCGCTGATGTCGGTAACGGGGCGTTTATATTGACCAGGCCAATAAATTATTTAACGTTCTTTACGATCACAACAATTCAATAACAAGGTAAAAGGAACGGCCGTAATTCCGTGTGTCACTGCACTAAGCAGCACAGTACACGAAACAATGACCGCCAACTGCTCTGCACCGTCTATATTCTGGTTCAGTACGATAATAGCAAAGACAATGCTTGCCAGCCCCCGTGGGCCAAACCAGGCCAAAAACAGCCTTTTTCCACAACTTTCTTTCGTCCCCACTAGAGACAACAAAACAGGTAGCATTCGAATAACAGTAAGGCTTAACACGGCATATCCGAAAATCTGCCAGGTAAAGTGGTCAATGACTTCAGGAATAACCACTGACCCAAACAGAATCCAGGTCAGCATACCCAGTGTCTCACCCGTGCCTTCTGTATCGAGCACCAATTCATGCGCCCTTCTTCTGGCTATATAACCAAACAGCAATCCGCCTACAAAAGCGGCAATATAACCACTGCCATGAAGCGACTGTGCGACAGCAAAGCAGGTCAGGGCCAGCATAGTGACAGGCAGCTGCCCCCAAAGCTCCGTTATCCAGCCCCGTCTCCAGGCATGAAAAATAAACCAGACACCCAATGCCGTGATTGAAAGGCCGACAAAAAGGCCAATCCCTATCTCAGTCACCACCAGCTGAATCGCCAGAGCCGATGTGTCATGACTTCCTGCGTCGGCAGTCGCAAGGGCAATAAACAAAAACAGAACAGGTACACAAAGACCGTCGTTTAAGCCACTTTCAACATTAAGCGCCATACGAATATTCGCCGGAACGGCTTTACTGGTGACAACGGTTTTCCCCAGAGCGGCATCCGTTGCACTGAGCATGGTGGCAAGAATCGCCACCTCCCACAGAGTTAACGAATCAAACATCAGCCAGGCAGCCAGAAATCCCACTGCGATGACTCCGGGCAGCCCAATCAATAACATTCGCAGGGGGAGATACAAACCCGATTTAAGAACCACTTTGTTCACACTGGCAGCATCAGAAAACAACACCAGAGCAAGCACAAGGTCAGCCAGTATTCTTAGCTCAGTGCTTGTCACATCAAGCTGAAGCCAGCCTGCTCCCAATGGTCCCACCAGTAAGCCAAATGTAATGAAAACCACGGGGCCTGAAATGGGTGTTTTTTCTAAGCGGCCTGCCAGAATGCTGTATAGAAATGCAAATAAAGCGAGAATGGCAAGAGGTAAATACATGTTATCTCCATATAAAAAAATACCCCGTTACTGCTGAAAGCGCAGAACGGGGTATTTATCTAACCAGTTCGTTGATCAGGCTTTTTTGATGTTATCCATAATCGCCGGAATAGCGGTATGGAAAAAGCCGACCGCCAGTCGTGCCGAAGAGGGAACGTTATAGCTACTGAACATAGCGATAACGGTTTTGCTGTCACGCTCTACCGCAATAATCTGACCATTAACCCCGACAGCGATAAGCCACTCCTGACCACCCAGGTTCAATACCCGGAACTGGTCCTTGTAAAAGCCTTCCGCCAGCGCAGCCTCTTTACCTTTCACCCAGGCATTACGTACTTCTTTGTTGCCTTCCCAGATATCATTCAGCCAGTCTGCGGGAACCACCTGGGTACCATTTTGCGACTGACCATTGTGAGCCCAGATATCACCCATATTGGCAAAATCCCGGTTGGTCATGGTCATGCTTCCACTGGCAAGAACGTTTTTCTCCCGGTCAACCATAATGGTGGTGTCCGACGTAAACTGACCTTTATTCCAGATTTTCTCCGCAAGGTAATCCGTGAAGTGTCTACCTACAGCCCGCTGGGTAACAAGCCCCAGAACTTCGGTGTTGTAAGAGTGGTATTCGTACTTCTTGCCCTGCTCGTAAGACAGCTTGGTCAGGTGTGGGGTGTAATCCTTAATACCTACCCAGTCTGTATCTACATGGCCGTGCCAGGAGATAGCGTCTTCCATGGAGGTGTCCCAGTCGTCCCCGTAAACATTTTGATCCTCATCAATCAGGGCAAAACCGGAACGCATATCAGAAATGTACTGCAAAGGTCCGTCACCGATGACTGTGCCTTTGGCTTCTGGCAACCACTTCTTAACCGGGTCGCTGAACTTAAGATATCCCTCGGACTGGGCTATTGCCATCAATGAGCTGGTGAACGACTTACCCGCTGACATAGTGAGCTGCTTGGTGTCTTTATTGGTGCCGGACCAGTAGTGTTCATGAACCAGCTTGCCATCCTGAAGCACGACCATTGAGCGGTTGTGCAGACGGTCTCTCAGCAAGTCATAGAGTGACAGTTCAGAACCATCGACGTCATTAACCTTGACTGACGCCAAATCCAGTGTTTTATCGGATTTCTCAAAACGGCGGGGCTGTTGACTTTTGGAGATCACCGCATGGTCACTGACCCGCTGGGCTTCAATATAAAACATGGACACAAATTCATTGGCGTCCCAGTTAGCTTGATTAATGCCCAGATTGGCGGTTTGATCCAGCATCTTCTGGTCAGCTTCATGGAAGGTCACTGTGGCTGAAACATTAAATGAGAGGGAGGCAAATGCAACGGCTGTTGCCAGCAATGCTTTTTTCATAACTGATCCTGATTCTGATTCTGATTCTGATTCTGGAAGAGTACTGTCAGTACCCCGAAGGGCAATTAAATCTGAAGCATCCTTTTCGAAGAGCAGCCGCGTCCATGCAACTGCTTATTCTTTAAGGCTGAATGGAATTAGCCTTTGTTTTTCTTAGCCAGCTCGTCAAAGATCGGCTGGATAACACTACGCACATAAACCTCTACGTAAGCGTAACCAGTTGGCTCACGGTAAGCGCCCTGAACCGCAATAATATTGCCGGTCTCGTGGTCAAAGGCAGAGAAGTTACCGTTCACACCAATCATGGTAGAGAATGTTTTGCCGGTTTCAGGATCGGTCACTGTACGCCACTGGTTCTTGTAGAATGCCTGTGGGTAAACCAGCGCTTCATATTCACGCTGAGACCACGCCTTTTTCACTACCTCATCACCGTTCTTAACGGCGTCAACGTAGGATTTAGGGAATACCTGCTCACCTTTCCAGTTCTTGCCGTCGTGAACCATCAGGTAGGAACCGATAGCAAAGTCACGAGCCGTCACGTTCATGGAGCCGGAAGCCGCGCTTTCTTTCTCCTGGTTGACGAAGAAGCTGACCGGGTAGTTAAAACCGCCTTTACTCCAGATGAACTTATCAAAAGCTTCAGCGTATGGCAGGCCAGTAGTACGGGTAACCACCAGACCCAGCATTTCAGTGTTTACGTCACGGTAGGCGTAAAATTCACCAGGCCCTGCTGAAGGTTTAACCTCTTTAGCAAAAACCTTCAGCCACTCACTGAAGTTATTAAGCTGACCGTAGGCATCTGCTGGCGGAACCATTTTGCCGTCCTTGCCCTTCACCAGACCGTTGTAACCCACGGAAACCGCCATGTGGGAGTCCCAGGAACCGGTAGTCAGGCCAGTCATGCCCCAGTTATGGTAGTTGTCACGGGACTTGGGAAGATCCCAGACACCTGCCGTCATATCAGCGAAGTTCTGAATGCTGACATTCTCAAACTTGCTGCCTTTAAATTCTGGTGCGTACTTGCCAATCGGGTCGGACATTTTGAAGTAGCCCGCATCGGCAACGGCGAACGCCAGCATGGAAGAAAACGACTTGTGCGCACTCATAACGTGGTGGTTGGTCGTTTCTTCAGTGTTTGACCAATAATCTTCAGAAAGGATTTCACCATCCTTGTTCATGATGACATAACTTTGGATAGCCGCCCGGTCACGCATAACATTGTACATGCTGATTTTCTTACCAGGACGGATATCATCAACCATCATTTTCGCCGGGTCAAAACCACCCACGACTTTCAGAGGCATTTTGTTTTTCGCATCCGGAGTGACCAGCGCGTAGTTATGGTAAAGGTGCGCGTCAGACATGGTGAAGCGCATGTATTTGGCTTCTTCCCAGTTGGCGGCACTGACCTGGTAAGACTCCAGGTTGTCCAGCATTTTCTGGTCAGGCTGATGATAAGTGGTGGTGGCGTGGGCAGCAGAAATACCTGCCAGAGAAATGGCAATAGCCAGCAGTTGTTTTTTCATTATTCAATTACTCCTTATAACCAGTGAGGGTGGTACTGGTCAATCGACTTACGGTTTGAATGACGACCGACCTTCCGTTCAGTCGTCTTTTTTTCTAAGCCAAATCCACCGTGAAAACCCCGACATTCAAATCAAGTGTCGTTTATGGCTTTTCAGGCATGAAAGATAGTGGCTTAAAAATAGCGGCTTAGAAATAGTGGCTTACACCAAACAGCAGCTCAGTGCCGTCAGATTTGATACCAGCGAGTTTTTTCTTGCCTTCATTCTTCCTGTAAGTCAGTTTCACATCCCACCAGGTTTTGGCATCTTCCGTTATAGGCGCACCCAGGGACACTTCCACCTTCTTAATGGTAACGTCCTTCAGTTTGGCGTACTCAGGCGCAATCATTGAGTACATGCCCTTCTCATTGAGATACAGGCTGGTAAACATAGTGAACTGGTAACCCCGGCTTTTCACCTTGTCGCCTTTTGGCCCCTTTTTAGTTTCAGTTTCCACGGCGGCAATGTTGGGATAGATGGATACCCATTCCCAAGGGGTTTCAACCTTGCCGATAACACCCAGTGCCGTGGTGGTGTCTTTCTTTTTGGCATGGCGGATGTAATCGATAGAAAAACCCATTTTGGACACAAGAGAATTGCCAGTGTCAAAAGTGGTGAACAACCTTCCGCGGGTGTTGGCAGTGCCTTTTTTATCAAACTCCTGCTCCAGCAAGCCAAGGTACTGTGATGTTTCACTGAACTGACCAGAAAGACCACCGGAAATTCGGCCAATGCCGGTTCGGGTTTTTCCATCAGCCTTGGTTTCACTGCCACCGCCCTGCACCCAGATAAAGGTTTGCGGACGGGTCAAATCTGCCGGATCAGGCTGATCAGCTTCATCAGCACTAACAGAGTGACTCATTAAGATTGCTGGAACAACGGCTGCCGCCAGAGCAGTCATTCGGAATTTATTCATTCGCACCTGATAATTTCTCCTGAAATAGAGCGCAAAAACTTGCCCCGGGTTTTCGGGTCAATAATTAATTTTTTTTGGGGAGGGCATTTTGCTATCAGGGCTCTATAAGGTCACCTCAAACTCTGTATATTTTTTGATACAGAGTTTAAGGTGCTTCATTAAATAGTAGAAATTTGGAAGATGCGGACAGATATTACTGTGTCAATTACCAGGGGATAATCGATCCGTCATAACTGAAAAACTGACCCGACTTGTCAATCGTCAGCTGTTCCATGACTTCGCGTAAACCACGAATAGATGTTTCAGTGTTAATCAAGGCATCAGGGCCGCCCATATCCGTCTGAACCCAGCCCGGATGGCAGAGGGCAACACTGATGCCCCTATCAGACAGATCAAGGGCAAGGCTTTTACCAGCAGCGTTCAGGGCAGCTTTAGAAGAACGATAGATATAGCGTCCACCGGAGGTGTTATCTTCAATACTGCCCATTTTGCTGGTCATCAGCAGGATTTTTCCATCAGTAGCCATCAGGTCAACCAGCTCCTGAACCACCAGCAAAGGAGCAACCGTGTTTATATGCAGAACCTTCATCCACTCCTGCTCATTAACCTCACCAAATGACTGCTGCTGACCATACACACCAGCATTGTTTATCAGCAGGTCAATACTTTGCCCTTGCAGGGTATGTTTCAGGTTGGTCAGCTGAGCAGCATTAGTGACATCCAGAGGCACAGCTTCAAGCCTGCCTGCAGCCTCCTGCTTCAGCTTGAGTAGCTCTTCCGCAGACTCCGGTGAACGACAGCAGGCGTAAACCTTATGACCTTCAGCCAGATACTGTTTACAAAATTCCAGTCCTAATCCTCGATTAGCACCGGTAATAACGACTGTTTTACTCATGCTGCTGAAACTCCTTAAAGGCGTTTTCAAGTTGTTGCAGATAGCCAGCCCTCTGCTCAGTACTGATAAAGCTGGCATTAAAACTGTTTTTTACTAACTGGTAGATTTCATCGTCGGTTAACGACAGTGCAGCCTGAACGGCCCGGTAGTTATCATTAACATAGCCACCAAAATAAGCCGGATCATCGGAATTGACCGTCACCAGCAGCCCTTTGTTTAACATAGATTTAAGATTGTGATCTTCAAGGTGGCTGAATACTTTTAATTTTTCATTCGACAAAGGGCAGACGGTTAAAGGAACCTGGTGTTCAGCCAGATAATTCACCAGCTGCTGATCATCCTCACACCGAACACCATGGTCAATGCGTTCAGCCCCAAGGCTTTTGATGGCTCCCCAGATATAATCTGCCGGGCCCTCTTCACCGGCGTGAGCGACGGCTTTTAAACCGTAATCCCTTGCCTTAGCAAATACCGCCCTGAATTTTTCCGGAGGATAACCAACTTCAGTAGAGTCCAACCCTACTCCAATAATCCAGTGGTGCCAGGGTTGGGACATTTCCAGGGTGTGCATAGCCGCTTCAGCACCTAAATGACGCAAAAAGCACATAATGACATGACTGGTAATGCCCAGCGTCTTTTCACCTTCCTGCAGCGCTGAGTGAATACCCTTGATGACCGTTTCAAAGTGAATACCACGATCAGTATGGGTTTGAGGATCAAAAAAGATTTCGGTATGGACGACATTGTCCTGCTGACAGCGCAGCAGATAGGCCCGGGTCAGATCATAAAAATCCTGTTCGGTTTGTAATACACCGGCACCGGCATAATAAATATCAAGAAACGATTGCAGGTCATTGAACTCATAGGCTCGACGAACGTCTTCGACACTGCGGTAGGGTAGCTGAACATTATTGCGGGCAGCCAGTTCAAACATCAACTCCGGCTCTAACGTTCCTTCAATATGCAAATGTAACTCAGCTTTGGGAAGCGCATGGATCATGGCAGAAGCTCCGTCAGATAAATCGGGCTATTATGTCAATAATGGAGTAATAATAAGTCTAATTATACCTTTACACACAGGGATTGAAGGTCATGTCAAAGATTGACGGCAACTCAGGTGTTACACCGCCCCAACAGCCCGTAAATATCAACCAGACCGAAAAGCCTGTTGGCACATTAGGCGACAAAACGGTTTCACCTCTCTCTCTTGATGAAAACCTGCAACAGGGGCTGCAATCTAAAGTTCACCCCGATACAGACCTTTCAGACCGCTCCATATCTCACCCGCCACTGAACAGGGAAACACTCAGTCTGCTTCGCAACCTGGTCAGGGAAAAGTCATGGGAAGGTGTGCGAGAAGCACTAAAACAACGGGTGAAAACACCTGAGCACTTTGAACAGCTGACCCGGATTGCGCCTAAGAACCTTCCTCCGGAAGCCCAGCAACTGGTCATTAATCGCTACGCCGATATTGCAACAGAGCAAATAGTAGGGCATCTGACCAACTTAAAGGGCAGTGCCCAGGAGCAGCTCGACAGTCTGAATTTATACTTCATTCTCCCCGACAGCCCTCACAATGCCGTAAAAACCGTCTGCCAGTCGATCAGCAACGACTTTATGCAGGCCAGCCAATTCGAACCCGAGCTGGGGCAATCGCTTACAAAGCAACTGGAAACCCGATCCTTCGGACAACTGCAACAGCATCTGGGCAAACTGGACAGGCAGGTTGCCATTGAAGGCAGCCCGGAACAGATAAAGAAAAATAACTGGCAGATTAATCAGAGAGGAATAGAGATCGACTCCTGATAGTTTTCATTCAACCAGAAAAAAGGGGAGGCAGATTGCAAAGTCTGCCTCCCCTTTTTTTATGTATCACTCAGCTATGTATCAGAACAGTACAGCGAATACCGTAGCAATGCTCAGTACCAGAGTACCGCCGTAGCACAGGATCTTCACACCAACACCAGGGTGCATACCCAGATCATGAGAACCGTGGTAGATACGGTGGATACAAGCCCAGTAAGACGGCACCAGCACCGCCAGCAGAGCCAGCTGACCAATCAGGTTGTTCAGGAAGAAACCGGACATACGCTCATAAGACAGCGCTTCAGCCGGAATCACACCCAGAGAAGACAGCAGAATAACCAGAATCATCGCCGGAAAAAACAGTGCGATGGTGGTACCGCCTGCGCCAAACAGGCTCCACAGCAGGGGTTCAATATGACGTTTCTGACTCATCTTATTTACTCCCTTAAACCATTGTCGCTGCAGCCAGGATCACAACAGAAATACCTGCCAGACCTGCATACATCAGCTTGTTAACAATAGGGTCAGCCACTTTCTTGCGAATGAACTGAGGCAGAACCCGGGGCGTCATGTCGAAGTAAGTCACTGCGTGGTACAGGGTCATGCCCAGAGTAACCACAGTAAACAGAATCATCAGCGGGTTAGCCTGTAAAGCCAACCAGCTACTCCATGCTTCAGCGCCTTCGCGTAACTGCAGGATACCCCAGAACAGGTTAACCGCGTACAGGGCATCGAACACACAGGATGCTTCACGCACCATGTAGTTACGATAGAACGGGTGATCCATAAACCAGGTACGCTTCATCGGGCGTACATAAGGGCGACGACTCATCACTTAGCTCCTTTGCGTGGCATCAGGAAGGACAGAGCCCAGTCCTGGGATCCTTGCAGCTTGTTCTGGTTGATAGCAGCAGCCGGGTCAACGTTCTTCGGGCAAACCTCTGAACAGTAACCAACAAAAGTACAGGACCAGACACCATTCTTGCCCTGTATCACTTCAGTACGCTGGTCGTAACCTTCGTCACGGGAGTCCAGGTTGTAACGGTGTCCCAGAGCGATAACCGCAGGGCCGGTGAACAGAGGGTTCAGACCCATCTGCGGACAGGCGGAGTAACACAGCATACAGTTGATGCACATGGAGAACTGCTTGTACAGGCCCAGCTGCTCAGGTGTCTGCTTGTTCACACCCTCTTCAACCGGCTTCTCCATCGCATTGATGATGTAAGGCTTAACGGATTCCAGCTTGTTGATAAAGTCTTCGGCGTCTACCACCAGGTCACGCTCGATGGGGAAGTTAGCCAGAGGCTCAACCTTAATAGCGTTCGGGTAGTAGTCACGCAGGAAGGTTTCACAACCCAGCTTTGGTCTGCCGTTGATGACCATACCGCAGCTACCGCATACCGCCATACGGCAGGACCAGCGGTAGGACAGGGAAGAGTCCAGTTCGTCCTTGATATACTCCAGCGCGTCCAGCATGGACCAGGCTTCAATATAAGGAATCTCAAAGGAGCCGTAGCCCGGCTTCTCATCGGTCTCCGGATTGTAACGGAGAATCTCGATCGTAATCGTCTTGTTGCTCATTAATCGATACTCCTTACTTCTCTTTACCCGCAGCGCTTTTCTCAGCCGCGCCCTTTTCAGCCGCAGCGCCATAAACACGCTCTTGTGGCTGATAGCGGGTGATATTCACTTCCTGATAATCCAGGCGTGGCTCAGCATCGCCATTGAAGTAAGTCAGGGTGTGCTTCAGGAAGTTCTCATCGTCACGAGTATCAAAATCATCAAGACGCACGTGCGCACCACGGGATTCCTTCCGGTTTACACCGCCTACAGCGATGCATTGTGCAACCGCCAGGGAGCTTTTCAGTTCGAAGGCTTGCAGCAGTTCGGTGTTAAACACCTTGCTCTTATCTTCGATCTTGACGTTCTTGAAGCGTTCGCGCAGTTCAGCCATCTTGTCAACGCCTTCCTGCATCTCGTCACCAAGACGATAGATGCCGAAGCATTTTTCCATGGTCTGAACCATTTCCTTACGGATGTGAGACAGCTTCTCAGTACCGTTGGCATTACGCAGGGACTCAATGTTGTCCAGATGTCCACGAGCCTGATCCAGCAGCTTCTTCTCGTCAGACATAGTAGCCTGTTTGGCAAAATCAGCCGCGTAGTCACCGGCCACCTTACCAAATACAACGGTTTCAGCCAGAGAGTTGGAGCCCAGGCGGTTAGCGCCGTGCATACCTACAGAAGCACACTCGCCAGCAGCGAACAGGCCCGGAATATCGCTTGCCGTGGTGATGTCGGTACGGATACCACCCATAGTGTAGTGGACAGCCGGACGAACAGGTACGGGTGACTTGACAGGGTCAACACCCACGTAGTTCTTGGCCAGGGAACAGATCAGCGGCAGACGATCCATCAGTTTTTTCTCACCCAGATGGGTCAGGTCCAGCATCACCGCGTCACCCAGCGGGGTTTTAACGGTGCGGCCCTTGCGCTGCTCCTGCCAGAATGCCTGGGACAGCTTGTCACGGGGGCCCAGTTCCATGTATTTGTTTTTGGGCTGACCAACCGGCGTTTCAGGCCCCAGACCGTAGTCCTGCAGGTAGCGGTAGCCGTCCTTGTTCAGCAGGATACCACCCTCACCGCGACACCCTTCGGTCATCAGTACGCCAGAGCCTGGCAAACCGGTTGGGTGGTACTGAACAAATTCCATATCACGCAGAGGTGCGCCAGCACGCAGAGCCATACCGTGACCATCGCCGGTAACAATTGCACCGTTGGTGTTAAAGCGGAATACACGACCGGAACCACCGGTAGCTAAAACAACGGACTTAGCCAAAAATACCTTGGGCTCACCTGTTTTTACTTCAATCGCAGTGACACCCTGGGCACGGCCATCTTCCATAATCAGGTCAGTGGCGAAGTATTCGTCGTAACGCTCAATAGATGGGAACTGAGTAGAGGTCTGGTACAGAGTGTGCAGCATGTGGAAGCCGGATTTGTCCGCTGCAAACCAGGTACGCTCGATTTTCATGCCACCGAAAGCACGGACGTTTACGTCACCGTCAGCCTTACGGGACCATGGGCAACCCCAGTGCTCCAGACGAATCATTTCGTCCGTAGAGTTTTGCACGAAATAGTCAACCACGTCCTGGTCACACAACCAGTCACCACCGGAAACTGTATCAACGAAGTGGTTTTCAAAAGAGTCGTGATCCTGGACTACGCCAGCCGATCCACCTTCTGCAGCCACAGTGTGACTTCGCATTGGGTAAACCTTGGAGATCAGAGCCACTTTCAGACCCGGATCTTTTTCCGCTACTGCAATGGCAGCTCGCAGACCGGCACCGCCAGCACCTACGATAACTACATCGGCCTTAATGACCTGCATTATGCCAACCTCTGTGAGAGTCCGGCGTACCCGAATCGCAAGCGATTCTGGTTCCGGACGGGTTTATTGAAAACTGCTGGAAAAGAATAAAACCTGAATGAGGATAACGGCTGTTTACAACCACTATTACCGTTCAGGCTTTTTGGGAAATTAACCAGGCTCATAATGCAAACAGCCTTCCTGACGTTTGGTGCCAGGTGCAAAACAGAATACTGAATGCCATTAGCCAAACTGACAGTATTTAGTTATGGTTGAATACTTCAACTTGGGACACTGAAGTTTTACGGAAACTGCAATAAACAGATCACCATTATAGCTGCGATAACAACCTCGTTTTTCCACTAGTGATGATCTTGATTTATACATACTGTCAATAATTAATTTGTTAGCGAAATGTAGAGATTTGTTAGGGAAAATACAATCACGAAATCCCTCAATTAAGTCCGTATTTGACGTAAAACCAGGGCAGGAACGAAGTCATTCAGAGGCGCAATAACATGAACAGAGGCGTCAATAGAAGCTCGTAACAAGTGCAACAGCATTAACAGTTTCAATCACGCCCCAAAAGGCTATCGTCATTACTGATACTCTTAACGGCAGAGCTATGGATTTTCTCAAAGCGCTTTTGCAGTGCAGCAATCTGCAAGTCAACACTGGCGTCAACGACACCGATTTCACTCTCCATAATACAGTCACCGGTTGAAAGACGCTGGTCGGCTACAAGGTCAATAAAGCCAACGCCTTTATATTCAGCAAGAATGTCGTTTACTTTAGCCTTGACCATCTTGAACTGGCTGGGAGGAATGCGAATAGTTACCTGTTTTTCATTCCGGACATGCTGCAGGGCGTTGCGAACCAGGTTAACAGCCAGTTCTTCCTGGTCAAATTCACCAATGATCTTTTTCACTCCGGACATAAGGATCTCGGCCAGTGCTGCTTCCACTTCCGCAAGATAGTTAATCGTGCGACTGACGACCTTCAGCATCTGGTCAGCCTGGTCGATCCTGCTTTCAGCCACACCGTCTTCATAGCCTTTTTGCTTTTCCTGTTCATAGGCGGCTTTGGCGGCTTCAACAATCTGCTCCGCTCTTTGCTCAGCCGACTGGATAATATCTTTTGCTTCCAGATAGCGAGCATAGTCCGTGGCTTTTAAAAGCCTGGCTGCCGGATCTATATGCAGCATTCCATCTGTCAGGACAATAGGAGACGCCATTCTTTATCCACCTCCCTGTAAGTCTTGACCAGTAAATTCACACAGTCGGTTTCAGACAGATTCACTGTTTTGGTATTCGTCAATGTGTCTTTGCATGACTGGGGTAGCTTTAGCTCCAGACGCTTTTTGAAAGAGAGCGGTGCCGGTGAAAAAGCCTTGCCAATGACCTGTAACCCACTGGTTTGCAGATACTGTTTGAAGCGTTGCAGATGATTCCAGTCAATCAACAGGCTTGGCCCCTGTTTGCTGGCAGCACGGCTGACAAATTGGGCTTTTTTAACCGCAAACCGATAGGCGTCAGTCCCCAGGCATCGTTCCAGAGCTACCCGTTCATCCCGGCGAACAGCATTTCGAATAACATCTTCGTTGAGAATAATGCCGATATAAATAGCCGTTTCTAAAAGCAAATCTGTCTTTGCCAGTACAATTCGTTTAGCAGGCTCCTCAAAATCGTAATCATAATCTTCGTGCAGGGAGAACTGGGTCAGAAGGTAATGGGAAAGGTGGAAATCGGCATTCCCCGCTTTTCGCAGCTGTGACACTAAAGGCGACAGTTTTACCGTTTTCAGCCAGGTCGAGTCGATATACCGGATAAGATAGAGGTTGAACTCAGCCACCCGCTGAAACAGATCCAGACTCTGTCGACCATCAATAAGCGGGTGAGAGGCATTCATTTAGCCCTACCTCCGGAATTAGCCGGAGTCCGCATATAAAACCACCAGTAAGCACCACCGGTCCCCCCCAGAATAAGAACGACCAGCCCAAGCAGGATAAAAATAATCATTGTGAAATTTGAGCCGGTTTTGTCGGGAGCCAGCAGATTGTCCTGATTGATACGAGTGGCCGGGAACAGGGAAACGGTAATTTTGTCCAGAGACAAACCTTCAATACTGTTTGAAACCAGCGTTTTCACTTTAGGTATAAAACCAGCCAGTTCCAGTTCTGGTGTATATTTTATGAAAACTGACGCTGAAGACGGATAGTTTACATCGCTCAGGGTGTCCTGTTCCTGTGGCAATACCACATGAACACGAGCTGTAATCACTCCATCAATCATCGACAGGGTGGATGACAGTTCCTGAGACATTGAGTAAGTGTAACGAGCCCGTTCCTCTGTCGGCGAAGAGATCAGGCCGTCTTTGGGGAAAATATCACCAATAGAGGAGTACTTTACTTTAGGGTAACCCAGGCTCTTGAGGAGTTTGATGGAATGGGATACTTCATCCGATCCAACCATCAGCGTAACCTGTTTGTCCTTGTCGAGTGTTTTCTCTGCAGCTATCCCACCATCAAGCAAAATAGCCAGCATTTCATTGCCTTCTTTCTCACTGAGACCGGAATAGAGTTCAACCTTACAAGCCGCAAGCAGTAAACTGAAAGAAATGACGCTCAGTATTCTGAGCCTGCGTTGTAAGTTGTATTTCATCAGGGAGCAACCTGCGGGTTACAATGTTCCAACTATTGCTTTTACACTGTCGTTTTTACGCTGTCGTTTTTACACTACAGCCTTCAAACCAGTGCGGAATGCTTACTGGTTCTTCAACAGCGTATCGAACGTTTGAGTACTCTTACTGACGATTTTACCGATGTAATCCTCAGTCACCATCAGGTTGGTCATCGCCATCTGAGTCTTAAACATCTGCTGCATATTCATGACCTCACCTTCCTGGGGTGGTGTCATGGCACTCTGGACATCAGCCCTTCCTGCCTCAACATGGTCTCTTAAGCCCTGCATACCCCGAAGGATTTTATCCCCCAGAGTTAATGCATCCCCATCAACCGGAGGTGTTTGTTCAACACCTTCTGCCAGAACATTTTGTCCGTTAGCATTTTTTCCCGGGTTTTGTGAGAGCAGTTCTCCAAACTTTTCTGCTGCTGAAGCATCGGCCTGATCGGGAGATGCTGCCGGTTCCAGGGATTCCAGAGCCTTTTCAGCCAGCTGACTGGAGTTGGTAATATTTTCGGCCATTTTCTGGACCTCTTGAGTCGCGGTAGTACTTCCCGTTCAGGTGATTCCAGTCAGTGACCAGACCACCAGCTTCAATTCAGACACTCCCAATTTTTTCAAATTGCTGGGTTAGTGTATCGATAGTCGTTTCAATATTAGGTCTGGAAAACTCCTCATTAGCCAGATAGATAAACAGCAAAAGCTCTTCATCACCTTTTAAGCCCACCTGCATTGGAAACTTCGACGCTTTCGTGTAATGACATTCTTTTAAGGCTCCAACCAGTAGCCCAAGGCTGTCATGAACCGGGATAGAGCGCACCAGATACATCAATACACCCTCTTCCTGCTGTTCAAGATACAGTTCCCCGCGATGCTCAAAATCAAGACTGAGTACACCACTCTCGCCAAAGCTGAGATTGTCAATTCCCATTCCTTTGCCAATATCGGCAATTACGTCATCTCGCCAGTCCATAGCATCGTTATCCCAAACTGTCTTTAATTAGCTTTTCTAGCACACCTGAACCCAGCGGGATTCACGATGCACCCTCATCCTTCCCTGACCTTTTGTATGGGGGCTAGTCTTCATGACGTCTTTTAACAGACGACAAGTCAATTGCAATTTCGGAAATAAAGCTCTCTGCTTCTTTCTGACTGTTTGCTATATCCTCTGTAGCCTCCATCTCAATCTTCGAGTCCAGCCCCTCAGAGGCAGCGGAGATAATGGCTTGTTTGGTATCGTCATTAGCAAAGACTTCTTCCGGAATCATTCTGACCATGGCAACCACTTTCGTCAGCGTAAATATCTGTGCGTCAAGCTGCTGAACATTCATGGCATCGGGTATCTTTTCAAAGTCTGCCTCAGTCACCCATTGCTGTTGAACCAGGTTGAGCAATTGCCGCATCAGAACATCTTCATTCAGTTCCGTTTCCGGATACGTTCTTACCAGCTGTTCTTCTGTTTCAATACAGCTATCGTGAATAGCCACCAGCTGTTTCAACTTACTCAGATCTTTGACAATGGCATCGAGATGTTCAGGAGGTGCTGATGGTTCCATGGAGGCCATTTCAGATGAAAGCAACTTCAATTGCATAAGAATGGCTTCTTCAATATCGTCAGTACCATAGTTTTCAGTAAGGAACTGGTGCAGTTTTTCCAGCGACTGGTCGTCACGAACATAAGACTGAACATTGCTGTCGTAGGCTTCCCGAATACCCCGCACATCACCAAAATGAGAAAATTCAGCAGCATCTTCCGAGATGTTAGCCGCAGCAGTGATCAGTGACTTATGCTCAGCCCTGATATCATCCCTGACTCCCCGTAACTGATCCGCTTTTTGTTTGTCACCCAGCTGTTCAAAGTAATCAGCCGCAATATCCAGGGCAGTGAACTGATCAACAGGATCATCCGAAAACTCTTCCAGCTTTTCACGAATTTGCTGGTTGGTAAGATTTTTTTGAGTCTGAAAGTTATTAAGAAGGTCTTTGACGCCCTGTACACCCTGAATGGTCTGGATTTTTTTGATGCGTTCGAGGATAGAAGCAGATAGCCCGCTACCTGTCTTGAATTTACGCTTATCAGACGTTTTGTTTTTAAATTGTCCTGCAATGAATGACATTTCCTCTGCAGCATCAGCAAATTTGGATGCAGCATTAGAGGTGGCAACCAGTCCTTCACCCTGCAGCTTGCCCTGAAGTCCCTGAGGGCTTTTACCGCCTTCAAGTTGCTTGGTGGGACCAGGGTGCTGAGTGAAATGTACACCACCGGTATCAATCATTTTCCTTCTCCCTGGAAACCAATAAGCCAGCCCCGGGGGGCTGGCTTATTAACTTTTACTAGACATTGACTTTTTTGAATGTCTCGTTATCGCTCCGGATAATTTCTTCCATTCTGCTTTGCGTGGATTTAACCATATCCTGCTGCAGCTGCATCCACTCACTCTCACTGGTTGCAACATTTTCATGAGTCTTCTGCAAGGCTTCTTCTTCTTTTTGCTCAGCCTGTTCCTGAGCAACCTGATATTGAAAGCCTGCCCCTGCTGTTTCACCAGTACTCCCCACCATGGTTCCGACAGCAGATGTTTTCTGTAACTGGGAGTTGGTTGCAGTGGATTGCATTTGAGACTTGGTATTAAGATCAGCGCCTTCCGGTGTATCCACTTTAGTGCTTTTTGCCGCACCGGCCATAGAGATACCGCCCGAAGCGATTTTCATGGAGCCGCCCACAGTGCCTGCTAACAGCGAATGAAAACCTGCTTTCCTTATGTCATCTGCCTGACTAAGGACTGATTCTTTGGCTGCGTCGTATGCAATAGCTCTCGACGCTCTGGCGATCTTGCGCCCAATGACACTCATTTCAAATAAAAGTTCGAGTACCAGAAAGATATCAGCCAGCGCTTTTACGATAGGATCACCCGGGTAGTGTCCATTTAACAGACTGGTTGCGGCTGATATAGCTTGTTTCAATTTATCTATTACCTGACTGCTGTCTTCCGCCAGGAGGCTCAGGTTTTGGAGTCCTGCCGGGTCAGCAAAAGCCTTAAGGATATTTACCTGTTCCTCACTAAGCCCGGAATTCAGCCAGTTTTCCAACTGCTGAGAGACTTCCTGTGACCTTCCCTGAAGCAAAGCCAGAAATCGCCCGGCTTGTTCCTGACTAAAGCCCAGGGCGCCCAGTTTTGCTCTATTGCCAACGGCCTGGTGCATGGAAGCCAGAGCATTGCCTTCATCATCAGGATCTGCCAGTGCCAACAAAGCATCAATCTGAGAATCACTGAACCCCATACTCTTGAGAGAGTCTTTTTTGCCTTGCAAAGCATGCGCCCCACCATGCATCGACTCAAGAGCGTTTTCAGCATCATCAGGGTTTGCCAACGACGTTAACGCATCCATCTGTCGCTCACTAAAGCCTAATGCAGCCAGTACTGATTTTTTGCCCTCCGCACTGGAAGTATTATTTCCACTGATCAGCTCAAGGAAACCAACAGTCTCTTTCATTGTTTCACTGTATTCCTTTAACTTAGCCATCTGCTCTTGGGAAAGTGTTCCTGCTTTAGCGTTTTGAACCAGTTCAAGAGTATTTTTCAGAGCTTTATCAGTGACCTCTCCCAGCTCACCTAAGCTGTTCCTGGCCTGCTCCATATGATTTGACTTTACATTACCTGGCTGATCAAGATCCGGCCTTCTGGTTTCCTGCCCCTTAAGCACATTCGATTCATCTGCTTTTTTACTGGTGCTGATATGCTGTCCGTCAAGGTTGCCGGAGCCGACCTTGTTTACATCTTCTACATTTTCATTCCCCTGTAACGCACTGGCTTGTGAAGCCACATCTACGTTAATGGGCGAAGTGACCTGCCCTGGTATATTTGACATAATCAATCTCCTTTAAAAACAAATTGCTCAAGCTTTTACGTTACGTGCAAGAGTAGATTTCGTTTCATGGTTAGCTTTAATGATGTTGGCAGCAACGCCATAGCCTGACTGAAGTTCATCTATAGCTCTTTGAATCCCTTCCATGGCATCATCAATCTGCTGTTGAATTCTCAACATGAACGCTTTTTCTTCCAATGCGTCTGCTTTAAGGTTTTCTGCCTGATAGCTGTAGGTGGAAGAAGCCGCCTGAGCGCTTCCGTCTCCCATCGTGGCAGCCCCCTGTATCGCCTGGGCAATCTTTTTAAGCTTATTCATCATTTCCGTCATTTTGGCTGTTGTTGTTGCAGCCGTGGAAGCCGTATTGGTAGCCGTTGCAGTTACGGACGCTCCGGTTGAAGCACCTGAGGTCGCAGCATTAGCAGCTACTTTAGAAGTCGTGGACGCTGCGTTGGCACTACCGCTTGCGGCACCTGCTGCACCCAGAGACAACACAATAGAAAGGCCCGTCCAGAAAGCCATTGCACCTATTTGTGCATCTTTACCGTCGCCAAAAATTTTCATCATAAAATTATTAGTTTCTGATGAAATAACCATTGTGGCTGTAAGCGCTAAAGCCGCAAACATCATACCTCCCGCGACTGCACCAACGCCTGTCGCCACCATTGCAACGGCTGCGACAGCCATCACAGCCATTGCAATAAAACCGAATATTTTTCCAAAGAAGCTGCTTTCCTTGGCTTTATTGGCTTTCTCGATGGCTTCTGCGATCTGGCTGATTCGCTTATCACTGGCTTCACTTCTATTCATCTGCCCCAGTCGAATAGTCTGCTCGTCAAACTTGATTCTTTCGTTTTGAAGCTGACTCTGAAGCTGGGTAACCATGGTTGTAGCAGTATCGATATCCAGAAAATCCTTATTGTTTAAAACGGATTGCGCTAATTTTGTTACATCAGCCTGAATTCCTTTTTTCAAATCATCAGGTATCTCTTCAATCGCTGAAAATCGAGTTAAGACATCTTCAAAAGCATTGTATAGTTTGTTGAGCTTTGGCTGACCATTGGCCGCAAACAGGTCTTTCATGCGCGCAGGGGCTGAGTGCATGGATGATAGAGAGTTATCTGGATCATCGGGGTCTGCAAGGGCTGTCATACCATCAATTTGAGCTTCGTTAAAACCCATTTTCTGCAACTCAGCCTTTTTACCCTGGAGGGTCGCAACCTGATTCGCCAATGGTTTTTTCTGGAACTGTTCAACGCTTTTACCCAGTGTTTCAGCTAACGGGGCACTCCCATCCTTCTCATACGTCTTTAAAGCTTCCGTTGTCGCTTTTTCTGACTCACCTTTCTCAGAAGGTTTGTCCAGATTCGGTTTAGGAATTTGGGAGGCTGGAGCAGCGTCTTTCTGATCCCCTTCAGTTCTGGAATAAGAGTTTTGCCCACTGAAACCTCTATCTACAGGTTTTTCAGCTTCCTGAACCTCGGTTTCTGCTGAAACCAAACCAGGCAGTTTCGTATGGTCTGTATTCCCTACAGAACTTGTATTAATTCCACCCATTGATACTACTCCCTGTAAATTATTCGCTGTCGTCAGAATCGCTTAAATTATCAAGCATTTCTGCGGCACGTTGTTTTTCATCATCATACTCTGATGACTCAGAAGCCCACTCAATAGCCGATTCATAAGACTGTCTGGCTTTTTCCTTATCTCCCATTGCCAGATGACAGTCCCCTATGTAAATCATTGGTCGGGGATCATGCTCATCCAATACCAGTGCAAAGGTAAAAATTTCAATCGCATTTTCAAATTGCTTTTGCATTTGCTGGCAAGCACCTAAACCTAAAAAGTACTTGCGATTAAAGTGGTCATAAAAGCAAAGAAACTGGAATACCTTCTGAGCTTCTTCGTATTTACCGCCCTGGTAGAGATTGTATGCAACACTGTAAATAGCCTCCATTGCATCCTCACTCATATTTTTCAGGTCTTTGAACGTCCCACCCTTGCCAAAGAACTCCATGAGCATGTCTTCCATTTCTTCACCAGGTATCTGGTCGATATTTTGATTATTCACGCGTCATTCCTCCTTGAATTAAATCAGCGTAGATTCTGTATTATTGTGCTTATTGACTGGTAGTACTTATTAATAAAGTTAGACAACATCTCGTATGACTGGTTGTATTTATTAATGGTTTGCTGCAGCTTAGTTGTTTCTAGTTGAGATTGAGTGGTCAGGGCTTCTATTTCTTTTTTCAGGCCTTGAATATTAACGTCCCATTGCGAAGAGTTATGATTATCACTTTTGTCATAAAACTCTGCTCCATAACTATTCCAGAACGATTTAAATTCAGCCGTAAATGTGGTCGTCCCGGTAGATCCTTTGTCAACTGCTTTAGCTTTTTCATTTTTTGCCTTAACCAGCCATTCATTCGCCACTTCTAACCGTTTGTTTTTTTCTTGTATAGACTCAATTTGTTCACGCAGTTGTTCCTGAATGATGTCAGCTCTGGCGGTTAACACTGACATAACCAGTGCATCCAGGCTGGGCTTGGAAAAATCGATTTTTTCACCCAGGGTGTAGGCATTTATCGTGGCTGCACCTGGTCCTATATAGTTGTCACCTTGCCAGTTTGAGGGGTTACTGACCTGATTCAACATTGAAACGGGTGTCTGAACATAAACTATTTGCTTAGCTGCTTCATTCAGTTCACCAGCGTATTTAAGGGCATTTAATGTCGATTTATCAACAGCATAAAAGTGTGTTGGTGTCAGAGAGTTACCCTGGTCATCGGGATCAGCCAGAGCCATCAGGGCTTCTATTTGGGAATCACTGAAACCTGAAGCCCTGAGAGAGCTTTTTTTACCTTCATTGATTGTGACGGGCGTCGTTCCTGTACCAGTGCCAGTTCCACCATCATTGGCAACTCCACCATTAACAACCCCACCATTGCCTGATCCATCTACCGACGCATCTGCCATCTGTTAAGAACTCCCTGTATTTTGTGCAAAGAATTAATTTTGCACATTACCTTTAATCTAGGTTACTCCTGCCATTCGACACTAAAAATCACTGAGACTTCGGTATGAAATCTCAATTAGCTATAATTAATATATTTTTAATTTCTATATATTTTGGTTTTTAAAACGCCTCTGAACGCTCACTATTTGATCAACTATCTGCTGGTGAGCGGCTACAGCAGGATCCTGTTTAAGCCGTTCTATAAACAAAGCTCCCGGAATTCCATCTGGAGAAGACAATACACCATAAGCAGCAAACAGGATCTTGTTGGCCTTCTGTTCTGAAAAATCAGGACTTATTTTATTAATAAGCTCTGCTTTAAGAAGGAAGTAGTGACGCCTGTTCGTTAAGTTTTCTAAATTAAGATGATCATTTGGTCCCAGACCCAGATTTTCACCTCGATCAATTTCTGCAATCTTACTTTTCTTCTGAGGCTGTTGTGGTTTCCTGGCCACGGGCGGTGGCTGCCTTTTTTCTTCTGTCCTTAGTCGATTCAAACGATCATCAATGGCATCAATATGAGCTTTAAAAACTACTCTTGCTCTATTTGCCAGACTCGGAGTCTGCATCAGGGCAATGGCGCTTGAGCGATATTTCATCAGCATATCTTTATTCAGGTTTGGCAGGTGGTCAAGCATTCTCTGAGTGCTGCCATACATTTCTCCCGCCAGCTCATCTTCTGGCATCTGAGGATTCGTAATCACTCTTTTAGCGGCATTGCAAACCGCTGAAACTGCCTTCCAGCCTTCTTCAGAACAGTCAAACCCTGCTTCACGCAATACAGGAGCCAGTATTTTAGCCATTCGGCTTGAAAGCGGCTCACTGCTATCGCCACTCATCAACTCTGCTTCAAGTCTGGTAATATCCTCCGGGTCTATCCTGCCTCTGTTATTCAATAACTCCTTCATCCTTCGCTGAGCTTCCTCCTGCTCAGGCGTTAAACCTTCAGCACCCTGGAAATCAGGATTTTCCACCGCCAGAAAATCATTCTTTGGTACCGAAGGCTCAGGAGTATCATCCGGCTTATTACTGTCATTTTCTTCTTTTTTCTTCTTACCTGAATCCGGAGATGGAGGAGGCGGGGCAGCCTGGGAACCGTCATCGCTGTACATAAAAGCCAGCGACGTCGACAACATCATGGCTCCTACCGAATAAAGGAGTGCGCCGGCAGGGAATGTGGCCATCCCGACACCAATCAAAACAGCCCCGATAACCGATCCTGTAAGGTATTTTTTATAGGGTATTTTATCTACAAAAGAGAGGCGGTTAGTAAGTCCTGCCTCAATGTCCTGCTCCCCCTCCCGGCCAGGATCACCATTAGCGTCCTCTGTTGATGTTATTTGAATATTTCTTCTGCCTTCAGGCGCTGAAGACTCTTCGCTGACCGGAGATGTTTCTTCCGGAGGCTGGTCAGGAGCAGGCTGATCTTCATCATGTTGAAGTAGCCGCCCGAGAGGTTCGGCAGAGCTTGTATTGTCAGGGTGTTTGCTTCTTAATTGATCATCCAGAAGTTCATCCAGACCACCAGATTCCAAACCTTCATCTTCAGATGGCTCCTCAAAACCCTCTGGATCAAAACTGTCACTGTATTTTTCTGCAGTGCGTTCACGGATATTCCGCCCACGTGGACGGCTCTCCTCATGAGCCTTCCCGCTGCCGATAAACCTTTTGACAGGCGCAGACGTGACACTGCTACTGCCATGCTTCCCTACTTCCTTGGGCTGTGGTATTTCCGGCTCCAAAGAACCGCCAATCGGGCTACCTGTTCGACCCGATCCATCTGGTGGGTATGCCATAAAAAGCTTATTCCAAAGATCCTTTTCGTATATTTGATAAAGTCTAGTTTATTTGTTTCCGGATATTTTTTGATAATTGCCTGCTCAGCTGCTTTACTCCCCAACTGATAATTGCCGATGCAGGCTCTTACTATGAGCCGGGCCTTTAGCTGCCGGAATTTAATTTCAATAATCAGAATAAAAAGGCTGACAGCGTCATGAATATGTTTCACGTCCTGTGGTTGGGCCTGCTGGCCTCATTCCAGTTACTGGCTGCACCTGTAACACATCGAGACTCCCTGAATGTCTCATTACTGCCGTTTTTTTCCTCTGCCGCTGTTTTCATTGCAAAAGAAAGAGGCTACTTCTCGGAACAAAATCTCGATGTTAACTTTATACACGCTGGAGCCGCACAGAACGTAGCCCTTGCCGTCGCATCCGGAGAAGCCGATATTGGCGTAACCGCACTCACTGCCGGTTTTTATAACCTCGCAGGCAAGGGTGAGCTGAAAATTATCGCTGGTCAGTATCAGGAAAAAAAAGGTTGGCCCGGAGCCACTTATCTGGCTTGCAATTCAGCCTTTGAAAAAGGCTTAACCTCTCCGAAAATGACCATTGACCATAGAATGGGCATCACCCAGACCGGTTCAACCTTTCATCGCTGGTATGGCGCAATGGCACAAAGTCAGGGAAAAACACTGGAAAACAGTCGCCTGATACGGCTGCAAACTGTTCCGGCCATGATCAGCGCCCTGGTTTCCTGTCAGGTGGACAGCATCATTATGATGTCACATGTCGCCTTTAAACTATCAAGTGAAAACAAAGCGCATATAATCGGCAGAGTATCAGACTACAACCCCGGACAAATGGGCGTTGTCTTCACCTCCCCAGGCGCTCTAAAAAAACAACCCGACAAAATATCGCGTTTTTTAAGTGCTTATAAAAAAGCCAGCCAGGACTATTTTGACACCCTTATTACTGGCAATGATGATCACGCAAAACAGGCTCTGTTAACCCAGATCAACCAGTACCTGACTCCCAGACTTCCAGAAAAGCTACTTCCAAAAGCGGTTGTCTATATTGATAGAAACGCTCAACCCGACATTCCATCCATGCAGGAAAACCTGAACTGGTACCAGCAACAGGGCTTGGTGAAAAAAAACTACAATCTGAACGATATGCTGGCATTAAGTCTGCTGAACAACCCTGATGAAACCCCGGTTAGCAATGGAAAACTGCATTGAAGCCTCTGATCTTGGGTTTGCTTACTCAACCCAACTGATTCTTGCCAATGTAAACTTTGCACTGAAAAAGTCTGAGTCCCTGGCCATTCTGGGCCAGTCAGGCTGTGGAAAGTCAACATTACTGCGCCTGATTCATCAGCTTTTGACACCTGATGACGGCAGTATCCATATCAATGGTCAATCATCCATCCTCTTTCAGGACGACCGCCTGCTGCCCTGGAAAACCTGTATGGACAATGTCCGGCTTGCCCTTGCCCGGCGGTCATTAACCGGTTCTGCCCAAACAGAACAAATCACCTGCCTGTTTAAAAAGCTTCAAATCCCCGAAGTCAGCAATCAATATCCACACACCTTATCAGGAGGTATGCGACAACGTGTTGCCCTGGCACGGGCTCTGATAAACCAGCCGGACTTGCTGCTTCTTGATGAACCCTTCGCAGCGGTTGATCATTTCACCCGGCAGGCACTCATTGTTGAGCTGCACCAGCTGCGCCAAACCAACCCTGTCTCAATGGTTCTGGTTACCCATAACATTGACGAAGCCCTGTTTCTGAGTGATCGAATTCTCATTCTGGGCAACACTCCAACATCCGTTCAGTATTCGGTGGAAATACCAGGGCTGCCAACAGACTGGCAAAATTTCTACCAATCAAAAAAGGTCGCCAGCATTAAAGTCGATATTCTCAGCATTCTGGACACCTTGCAGCAATGAACTCTTCAACAAAAGCACGAGGTTATTCATCACTACTGAGCCTGTTAGCGACAGCAGCCATTATTCTCCTTTGGCAGACTGGCTGCGACACCGGCATAATTAACACCAACTTCCTACCTTCCCCCCTTGTCATTGGAACAACATTGCTTGAAGAAACGCTGCATGGTGAGCTTCTTCAACATATACAGGTATCTATCATTCGCCTTCTGACCAGTGCATCCTTCGGTATTATCTGTGGACTGCTGGCTGGTCTGGCGATACATCTCTCTACAATGACCCGCTCAGTACTCTCACCCTGGATTTCCAGCCTGTTTGCAGTGCCTAAAATTGCCCTGCTGCCTCTATTGGTTATGTGGCTGGGAACTGGCGAGAGCAGCCGCTTTGCCATGATCGCACTGGGGGTTGCACTGCCCACAGCCATCTACACCTGGAACTCACTGGATCATGTTGAATACAAATGGATAGAGCTGGGTAAAGCATTGCAACTGCCTCGTTACCAGACGATTCGTCATATACTGTTGCCAGCCGCTTTACCTAATATTCTGACGGGCATTCGCCTGTCCACCACCATTGGCATCATTCTGTTAACGGCTGCTGAAATGCTGGGATCATCATCCGGAGTAGGCTTTTACCTTATGAATGCAGGGCATCTGGCTCTGGTCGAACAAATGATGTCGGGGATCGTTGTACTGATACTGTTTGCCAATGGTCTCAACCTGTTACTGACTCTGGTCAGCCGTTATCTGCTCCAATGGATGGAATAACAAAGACTATTGCGCAAATCCGCATTATAATATGGGTTTTTAACTAGCCTATAAAAAGCCTGAAAAAGATTTACTATATGAGTTACACAAACATTCCAGCAGGCAAAAGCCTTCCAGAAGATATCTACGTTGCCATTGAAATTCCGGCCAACGCCTCACCCATCAAGTACGAGATTGACAAAGATATTGATGCCCTCATGATAGACCGCTTTATGGCTACCCCGATGTTTTATCCGGCCAACTATGGCTATATTCCACAAACCCTGGCTGACGATGGCGATCCGCTGGATGTTCTGGTCATAACACCTTATCCGGTTGTTCCGGGTTCTGTGATTCGCTGTCGCGCGGTAGGCATGCTGAATATGTCGGATGAAAGCGGCCAGGACGAAAAATTGATTGCCGTCCCACACGACAAACTAACTCCACTTTATCAGGGCGTTCAGGAATACACCGATCTGCCTCCCCTGCTGTTACAGCAAATCGAGCACTTCTTCGAAAATTACAAAGACCTCGAACCCGGCAAGTGGGTTAAAATTGATGGCTGGAAAGGCCGGGACGCAGCCTTTGAGGTCATCAAACACTCTGCTGCCAATTACAAAGGCTGATTAATAACAGGGTTGATGTATTCCGGTTTGCAGGCTAACTTGCAAGCCGGATATTAACTTCCACAATCAGGGACACCAGAACCAATACCAGAACCAAAAAAAAGCCATACATAATGTCCGGTAAATCATCCACAGCCTTAATAAAAAGCAGTGCTGTTACAGGAATGTTTCTGTTCCTGAGCCTGTTTCTATTTAGCCAACTGTTACGTGCTGAAGGGTTACAGGGGTTAATCAGTTCGTCACCATCAGGGCAGCAAACCTTCATCCCTGTTGAAGAAGCTTTTCAGCTGTCCGGCGAAATCCGCGACAGTCAGGCACTGATTCATTTTGCAGTCACTCCCGGTCATTACCTTTATAAAAAACGGTTCAGCTTTACTGCCCGGCATTCTGAAACAACACTGGGCGAACCCGTTTATCCATCAGGTAAAGAGAAGTTTGACGAAAACTTCGGAGAGCTGCTGGAAGTCTTTGACCAGAATATAACCATACAGTTGCCTGTCAGCAGCTCTCAGGACATACCGGAAATTGATGTTCGCTTTCAGGGCTGTGCCGAAGCGGGTCTCTGCTATCCCCCCCATACAAAAACTCTGGCACTGGCCGCCTCTGATGATTCATTTGTTCCCGTCAGCACCATCCTCTCGTCGGATTCAACATCTGCTGCCGCTTCTGACAGCTATTCAAGTAGCTATGAATCCACCATTTCAGAAAAAAGCCTTGTCGCTTCACTACTGCTATTCCTGCTGGCAGGCATTGGCTTGACATTCACCCCCTGCGTACTGCCAATGGTGCCTATTCTATCCAGTATTCTGGTGGGTAACTCAACGGCTTCGCGTCCAAAAATCATCAGTCTGACACTGGCTTACATCCTTAGTATGTCACTGACGTTTGCCATAGCTGGCACCCTGATGGGGCTCTTTGGCGCCAGCCTCAATCTTCAGGCAAAACTGCAGTCTCCCTGGCTGATTGGCCCCTTCGCAGCGCTGTTCGTCCTGCTCGCCCTGAGCATGTTTGGGCTTTATGAATTACAACTGCCTGAAAAACTACGCAATAAACTGGGTAACTCTGGCCAGTCGCAGGGCAAACTGTCCGGAGCCATGATAATGGGGGTTCTGTCAGCCCTCGTTGTATCACCCTGTGTCTCCGCGCCCCTGGCCGGAGCCCTGATCTACATAGGAACAACAGGGGATGCCCTGCTGGGAGGGCTATCCCTGTTTGCCCTTGGACTGGGCATGGGACTGCCGCTGCTGTTAATCGGTATCGGTGGACGCCACCTGCTGCCAAAGGCCGGACAATGGATGGATTCCGTCAAAACATTCTTCGGTTTTCTGCTTCTTGCGGTTGCGATCTGGATGCTGGAGCGGGTTATCCCAGGCCCCACCACTCTTTTACTGTGGGGAAGTCTGCTTATTGGGGCCGGGACCAGACTCGGAGCCATAAGCACTCAACCGAAAAAAGGTCGGGCAATAGCCAGCCAGGCCCTGGGAATCATTCTTCTGGTTTATGGCGGCAGCCTCATAGTGGGAGCAGCCAAAGGCAACACAGACCCTTTACAACCACTGGCTGCACCCGTTTTAACAGACCTCGCTTCTACAATCAGTCCTGAGACCCGTTCTGCGAACAACCGTTTAATCTTTACCAAAACCCATTCAGTTACAGAACTTGACAATCTATTACAGCAGGCAGCTCTTGCGAAACAACCCGTTATGGTTGATGTGTACGCCGACTGGTGCCTGTCCTGCAAAGTGATAGAGCGTACCGTTTTTCCTGACCCGGATGTCCGGCCTCTGCTTGAACAACTGCAACTGCTCAAGCTGGATATCACTGATAACACCCGGCACCATCAGGCCTGGTTGAACGACTACCAGCTGTTTGGCCCTCCTGCACTGCTGTTCTTTGACCCTTCAGGACAGGAAATGAGTCAAATCAGGACACTTGGGGAAATACAGGCTCCTACTCTGGCCAGCAAGCTGAAAACCCTGTTATCCGGTCAGTAACAAACCAAAAAAGATGACTGAGAAAAACTTATGCAACAAATTAGCTGAAATGCTTCGTAACTGTCATTAACGTACCGTAACAAGCACGAACTGGACGATTTTATAACATTACGGCACAATGCAATGCGATTGTGAGAGGAATACATGGCAAGCATACTTGTACTCAACGGCCCAAACCTTAACCTGCTCGGGAAGCGTGAGCCGGGGGTTTATGGCGCAACGACTTTGCAACAAATTAACCAGAACCTGGTCACACTGGCAGACAGCCAGGGGCATCAGCTGGAAACCTTTCAGAGTAACGCCGAGCACGAGCTGATTGAGCGTATTCATCAGGCCGGTGAAAAGGGTGTTGATTTTATCATCATCAATCCGGCTGCCTATACCCATACAAGTGTTGCTATCCGAGATGCCATTCTGGGTGTATCCATCCCCTTTGTTGAAGTGCATCTCTCCAACATCCACCGCCGTGAACCTTTCCGTCATCATTCCTATTTCAGCGATATCGCCGAGGGCGTTATTGCCGGACTGGGGCCCAAAGGTTATGAGCTGGCTCTGAGCTACGCTCTTGATCACGTAACCCGACAGTAAGACAAACAAGAAAAATGAATTCGAGCTTTCGACCGGGCATATCCCGTCCAACTCGTACCCCTTTCAACCCTTGGCACAGGCTGCCAAACAGAATTTGAGATTGAACCATGGACATCAGAAAAGTAAAAAAGCTCATTGAGCTGCTGGAAGAATCCGGGATTGATGAGCTGGAAATTAATGAAGGGGAAGAGTCCGTCCGCATCAGCCGCTACTCCCAGAACGCTCCGGCTGCCAGCTATTTTGCCCAGCCGGCTCCGGTAGCTACAGTAGCACCTGCACCCGCCACAGCGGCAGCACCAGCGACCGAAACCGTTGCCCCGGCAGCGCCTCAGCCAAACGGTCACCAGATTACATCGCCCATGGTAGGCACTTTCTACACAGCACCTTCCCCCAGCTCACCAGCGTTTGTGGAGGTAGGTCAGCACATCAAGGAAGGTGATGTTCTGTGCATCGTCGAAGCCATGAAGATGATGAACCAGATCAAAGCCGACAAGTCCGGTACTATTGAAGCCATTCTGGTTGAAAACGGCCAGGCCGTTGAATACGACCAGCCATTATTCACGATTTCCTGAGAGTAATGCCATGCTGGATAAAATCGTTATTGCCAACCGGGGTGAAATCGCCCTGAGGGTACTGCGAGCCTGTAAAGAGCTGGGTGTTAAAACCGTTGCAGTCCACTCCAAAGCCGATGAAGACCTGATGCATGTCCACCTGGCTGACGAGTCAGTGTGCATTGGCCCAAACAGCCCGGTCGAAAGCTACCTGAATATTCCGGCGATCATCAGCGCTGCCGAAGTGACGGATGCCACCGCTATTCACCCCGGTTACGGCTTCCTGTCTGAAAACGCTGATTTTGCCGAACAGGTGGATCGCAGCGGTTTCACATTTATCGGTCCATCCGCTGATGTTATTCGCCTGATGGGGGACAAGGTTTCCGCTATCGCCGCCATGAAGGAAGCGGGCGTACCCACCGTTCCCGGTTCCGATGGTCCTCTGACCAGCGACACCGAGCGCACCCTTGCTATCGCCCGTCGCATTGGTTATCCCGTTATTATCAAAGCATCCGGTGGCGGTGGTGGTCGCGGCATGCGTGTGGTTAATGAAGAATCCGAACTACTGAACGGCATCAGCCTCACCAAATCCGAAGCCAAGGCGGCTTTCAATAACGATACGGTTTATCTGGAAAAATTCCTGCAGAACCCTCGTCACGTTGAGTTTCAGGTGTTAGCTGACGGTCAGGGTGGCGCAATCCACCTGGGCGACCGTGACTGCTCCCTGCAGCGTCGCCACCAGAAGGTGATCGAAGAAGCGCCCGCTCCCTACATCGACGAAGATGCCCGGGCAACGGTTGCAGCCGCCTGCACCCGCGCCTGTATTGAGATCGGCTACAGAGGCGCAGGCACGTTTGAGTTTCTGTATGAAGACGGCCACTTTTATTTTATTGAAATGAATACCCGTGTTCAGGTTGAGCATCCCGTCACCGAGTTGATCTCTGGTGTCGATATTGTCAAAGAACAGCTCCGCATCGCCAGTGGACATCCCCTGAGCGTTACCCAGGACGACATTGTGCTGCAAGGCCATGCCTTTGAATGCCGGATTAATGCAGAAGACCCGATCACCTTCATGCCCTCTCCCGGCAAAGTAACCCAGTTCCATGCGCCTGGCGGCAATGGTGTTCGCGTGGACTCTCACCTGTATAACGGCTATACCGTACCACCTTACTACGATTCGCTGATTGCCAAACTGATCACCTTTGGACCGGATCGCGAGACCGCCCTGAAAAGGATGCAGAATGCACTCGACGAAGCCGTGATTGAAGGCATTCGAACTAACATTCCGCTGCATCAGGCGCTGGTACGCGACAACAACTTCCAGAAAGGTGGTGTCAATATTCACTATCTGGAAAAGAAACTGGCAGACGACTGATTCGCCAGTTCTGAGTACGAAAGACTTATTCACAGAGATTCAATGATGGGTTCGCTCTGGGTATAAGTCTTTCGTGCAGACCTGAAGCCAACCCTGCTAGAATTACCCCCGTTTTCTGCAGAATCCCTGTTCTGCCTTTCTTCTCTTTTTTACAAGTTCTCTTCTCATGCCCTGGATACAAATCAGACTTGATACCAATTCCGATCACGCCGCAGAACTGGAAGATCTGCTGCTTGAAGCCGGAGCCAGCGCCGTTACCCTGCAGGACGGAAAAGACCAGCCCCTGTTTGAGCCAGAGCCAGGCAGCACCCCACTCTGGCACCATACTGTCGTCATTGGCCTGTTTGACGCTCACACCGATATGGATGAAGTGATCAACATTCTCAAAAACCAGTACCTGCGCGAACCATTCCCAAACCACAAAATTGAAATTGTGGAAGACAAGGACTGGGAGCGTGAATGGATGACTCATTTTGTCCCCATGCAGTTTGGTACCCGTCTCTGGGTTTGCCCCAGCTGGAAAGAAGTACCAGAACCCGACGCTGTCAATCTGATGCTGGACCCTGGCCTGGCCTTTGGAACCGGTACTCACCCAACAACAGCGCTGTGCCTTGAATGGCTGGAAAAGCAGGGTGACCTGTGTGAGAAAAGCATTGTCGACTATGGTTGCGGCTCCGGTATTCTCGCCATTGCCGCCCTGTTGCTGGGAGCCAGACGTGTCACCGGTGTTGACCTGGATCCTCAGGCTCTGACTGCCACCATCGACAATGCCGAACGGAACAGGATTGCCCCGGAAAAACTGCAGGTATTCCTGCCGGAAAAAGCACCACAGGAAAAAGTAGATATAGTCCTCGCTAACATTCTTGCCGGCCCCCTTGTACAACTGGCCCACACCCTGGCTGAGTATCTGGAGCCTGGTGGCAAAATCGCCCTGTCAGGTATTTTGTCTGAACAAACCGATAGTATCGTTGCCACTTACTCCGAATGGTTTGACCTGGAGCCTGTCGTTCACAATGATGACTGGATTCTGGTCACAGGCACCCGCCGCTAACCTGTTCACTGCCAGTGCAGCGCTAGTGCTGCACTGGACTCGCCACCGGCTCTTTGCTCTAATTCCATGAGTAACTGTTTATTACTCTGGAATTGATACGCTAAATGACGCCCTCAAGGGTTAACACAACCCGCTGCCCCAAATGCCAGACAACGTTTCGTGTCACACAGGCCCAGCTTCGCGCCGCCGGTGGCTCTGTTCGCTGCGGCTCCTGTCTTCATGTCTTTAACGCAGGCATCGACTCACCAGAAACAACCCTAAGCCATTCAGAACAACAGCAGGCAGGCACTGCCCCTTCAGAACCCCTGTCTCCAGAGCAGAAACTGTCTGAAAAAACGATGACGGCATCCACTCTTGTTTCGTCCGCCAAAAACAGTCAAAGCGGTAACAGCCAGCCCTTAAACTCATTACTCAACGGTCTGGATAAAGAGCAGGTAGACATTCGTCAGGAGAAACGACCACGCCGGCCAAAAGCCAGCAGAAAACGAATGTTTGAATACATCACCGCCTTCTTTGCCTGCCTGGCTCTCGTTGTTCAGTACCTATGGTTCAACAAAAATGAACTGTCACTGGACCCGCCACTTCGCCCTTGGTACCAATGGCTGTGCAAAACAGTGAACTGCACTCTGCCACCCGTTGTCGATATCGACGAAATCCAGAGTTCCCAACTGCTGGTTCGCATTCATCCTGATATCAGCGAAATGATGATCGTTGACGCCGTTATCATCAATAAAGCCAACCACCCCCAACCCTGGCCAAAACTGTCACTGACATTTTCCAATCTCCACGACCAGCCCGTTGCCAGCCGGACCTTTAGCCCAAAAGAGTATCTTGGCGGAGAACTGGCAGGTACCAGAGAAATGCCTGCCAATCAGGCGATTCGCCTAAGCCTTGAACTCCTTGACCCTGGTCCGGACGCAGTAAACTACCGCCTCACCTTTAAGAGAAAAACACTGTAAATAACTGGAAAACGCCTACATATCACGCGAAAAATACTGACAGATACTTAATATTAAAACCATTAAGCACTTGATTTAGATCAAGAATTGGTCAGATTTCAATGACAATGGCTTGAGGTTTCTACCAGATAAGTCACTATATAAACACCGAAGTGAAAGAGTATTTATCTTTAGTTGTCTCCACAGGTGATTAAATTCACCTTTGAAATATGCCTTTTATGCATTTTCTCATGGTCAGGCAACTGAAGCGGCTGACTGACTGAGGGATTTCGTACCCTCCCACTTTCGTACATTTTTTGTACAGAGTATCATGGAAAGATTGTTCGTTGTTTTTCGTAGTCAGAGGCATTCCTTTGTTGAAGATTGGCCCATACACCATCGAGAACCCCGTTATTCTGGCACCTATGGCAGGAGTAACGGATCGCCCATTCCGCCAGCTGTGTCTGGACATGGGGGCTGGCATGGCGGTATCCGAAATGGTTACCAGCAACTCGAAACTCTGGAATACCCGAAAGTCCAGGCTGCGTATGGACCACAGCGGTGAACACGAACCACGTTCTGTGCAGATAGCCGGCAGCGAACCCGTCCAGATGGCGGAAGCAGCCAGGGCTAACCAGGAGCGGGGGGCGCAGATCATAGACATCAATATGGGATGCCCGGCCAAAAAAGTATGCAATAAAGCCTCTGGCTCCGCTCTGATGAAAGAACCGGAACTGGTCAGGCAGATACTGCAGACGGTGGTAGCGGCAGTCGATATTCCAGTTACCCTGAAAATCAGGACCGGCTGGAGTCCGGAGCAGAAAAATGCTCTGGATATTGCCCGAATGGCACAGGATTCTGGCATACAGGCGCTTTCCATACATGGAAGAACCCGACAGTGTATGTATAAAGGCGAGGCCGAGTACGACACTATCCGCACCGTTTGTGAGGCTATAGACATACCGGTGATTGCCAATGGCGACATAACAACACCGGAAAAAGCGAAGCAGGTGTTTGAGTTAACCGGCGCCGATGCCGTGATGGTAGGCAGGGCAGCTCAGGGAAGACCCTGGATTTTCAGGGAAATCAACCACTACCTGAAACAGGGTGAAAAACTGCCTGAGCCTGCTGCGGAAGAAGTACAGCAAATCCTGCTCGGACACCTCAGCGCCCTTTATGAGTTCTACGGAGAACACCAGGGCGTACGCATCGCCAGAAAACACGTTGGCTGGTACTTGCAGGCTAAGCCATCAGGTTCCGGGCTGAAGAAACAATTCAACAGCCTGGAATCTGCAGAAACCCAACAAAACTGCATACTGGAGTATTTTCAGAGCTTTTTAGAAACCAACACAACCAGACATTCAGAGACCTCGCTGGAGAGCGCGGCTCAGGATAGGGGTAAAGGAAAGGATATAGCAGCATGACAGCCACACAAGTGTTTGTAGAAGACCGAAATGCAGGCGCTCATCATCTGGTCGGCAAAGTCGAGAGCGAAAGCCAGACTCTGCGTGACAGCGTTGAGAAAGCCATGAACAATTACTTCGCACACCTGGACGGTCAGGAAGTGACCGACGTATACGAAATGGTTCTGTCCGAGGTTGAAGCACCTCTGCTGGAAACCGTAATGGCTTACGTAAAAGGTAACCAGACAAAAGCAGCAATCCTGCTGGGTCTGAACCGTGGCACTCTGCGCAAGAAACTGAAACAGTACGGTTTGCTGTAATAAACGGCAACGTTATTTTGAAAGGCGGCTTTTTAGTCGCCTTTTTTGTTTTTTCAATTTTTTTGAACGAATATTCTACATAGTTGCTGCAAAAAGAAGAAGTTCCAGCTAAAATCTGCCAGCTTAACAGGCAATACTAACCTTTAGTCGCATCATGCGGCTATTTCAGAGAAAGGAAAGATGGCAGTCGATTCCCCTGTATCTCCTATTCGTCGAGCCCTTATCAGCGTTTCTGATAAATCCGGTATTATAGAATTTGCCAGCGCGCTGCATCAGCGTTCTGTAGAAATTCTCTCCACCGGCGGCACCTATAAGCTGCTGGTTGAAAACAACATCCCTGCTATTGATATCTCCAGTTACACCGGTTTTCCTGAAATGATGGATGGCCGTGTTAAAACCCTGCACCCGAAAGTTCACGGCGGCATCCTGGGACGCAGTGGTCAGGACGAAGCGGTGATGGCAGAACATGGCATCAACCCGATTGACCTCGTAGTCGTCAATCTTTATCCGTTCGAGCAGACTATCGCCCGAGACGACTGCGATCTGCCAATGGCCATCGAAAACATCGATATCGGCGGCCCAACCATGGTGCGCTCTGCAGCCAAAAACCACCGTGACACTGTCATCGTCGTTAATACCAGTGACTATAACCGGGTTCTGGAAGAAATGGATAACAGCAACAATGCTGTTTCTGCCGCTACCCGTTTCGATCTGGCAGTCAAGGCCTTTGAACACACTGCCCACTACGACGGTGCCATTGCCAACCACCTGGGTAAGCTTGTCAACCCTTTCAGCAAGAGTGACAACGATACAGACGCCCATTTCCCTCGCACGTTCAACACCCAGTTTCATAAAGCCCAAGACATGCGTTATGGTGAGAACCCTCACCAGAAAGCGGCATTTTATGTTGAAAAGAACGCACCTGCCGGAACCATTGCCTCCGCTCAGCAGATTCAGGGTAAAGCACTGTCCTACAACAACATTGCTGACACTGATGCTGCCCTGGAATGCGTTAAAACCTTTGAAAAACCAGCCTGCGTGATCGTCAAACACGCTAACCCTTGTGGTGTAGCCATTGCTGAAACTACTCTGGATGCCTACAACCAGGCTTACGCCACCGACCCAACCTCGGCTTTCGGAGGCATCATCGCCTTCAACCGTACGCTGGATGCTGACACCGCTCAAGCCATCATCGACCGTCAGTTTGTTGAAGTGATTATCGCTCCTGCGATTGATGAAACCGCCAGAAACATTGTTGTGCAAAAGAAGAATGTACGCCTGCTGAACTGCGGCTCTTTCCCAGAAAAGCCAGCCCCGTTCCTCGACTTCAAGCGTGTTAACGGTGGCCTGCTGGTTCAGGATTGCGACCAGTTCGTTACTACCCACGCCAACATGAAAGTCGTAACCGACCGCGCTCCCACCGAAGCCGAGCTGAAAGACCTGCTGTTTGCCTGGAAAGTCGGTAAGTTCGTTAAATCCAATGCCATCGTTTACGCTAAGAACAGCCAGACCATTGGTGTCGGCGCTGGTCAGATGAGTCGTGTATACAGTGCCAGAATTGCGGGCATAAAAGCAGCGGACGAGAATCTGGAAGTACCCGGATCGGTCATGGCATCTGATGCCTTCTTCCCGTTCCGTGATGGCATTGACGCAGCAGCCAAAGCCGGTATTACTGCAGTGATTCAACCCGGTGGCTCCATGCGAGACCAAGAAGTGATTGATGCGGCGAACGAAGCCGACATCGCCATGGTCTTCACTGGCGTTCGACACTTTCTTCACTGAAGAGCTTCACTGAAGAGCGACAATAACAAATCCACCCCACTCTTCGTGGTGGATTCTATACCCCAGGCACCTGAAGGACAGGCAAATCATGAAAGTGCTGATCATCGGAAACGGCGGCCGCGAACATGCTCTGGCATGGAAGGTGGCCCAGGATCAAAACGTACAACAGGTTTTTGTGGCTCCCGGCAATGCCGGAACCCATCTTGAGCCCGGTATGACCAATGTCAGTATCGGCGTTCTGGAGCTGGACAGGCTGGTTGCTTTTGCCAAAGAAGAAGCCATTGACCTGACCATCGTTGGACCCGAAGCCCCTCTGGTGGCAGGTATTGTTGATCGTTTTGAGGCAGAAAGCCTTAACATCTTTGGCCCGACACAGGCGGCTGCCCAGCTTGAAGGTTCCAAAGCGTTTACCAAAGACTTTCTTGCCCGCCATAAGATTCCAACCGCTGACTACCAGAACTTTACCAGCATCGAACCCGCCAAAGCTTATGTGCGTGAGAAGGGCGCTCCGATTGTTGTTAAGGCAGACGGTCTTGCAGCCGGTAAAGGCGTTATTCTGGCACAAACAGAAGAAGAAGCCTTTACTGCTATCGACGATATGCTGGCTGGCAATGCCTTTGGAGAGGCAGGACACCGGGTGGTGATCGAAGAATTTCTGACCGGCGAAGAAGCCAGCTTTATCGTCATGGTCGACGGCAAAAATATTCTGCCTATGGCTACCAGTCAGGACCATAAAGCCCGTGACAACGGCGACCAGGGTCCAAACACCGGCGGCATGGGGGCTTACTCACCCGCTCCGGTGGTCACACAGGCCATTCATGACCGTGCCATGAAAGAAGTCATTATTCCGACCGTGGAAGGCATGGCGGCAGAAGGCTATGTATACAAAGGTTTCCTGTACGCTGGCCTGATGATTGACGCTGAAGGGACACCTAAGGTACTAGAATACAACTGTCGTTTTGGTGATCCGGAAACCCAGCCAATTATGATGCGTTTACAATCCAGCCTTGCTCAGTTGTGCCTTGCCGGAGCCAGAGGCGAACTGGATTCCGTGCAGCCTCAGTGGGACTCCCGCACTGCCCTGGGCGTTGTCATGGCAGCTGGCGGATACCCTGCCAATTACCGTAAAGGCGACCTGATCACAGGTATTGACGATGCCAACAATGACAACTGTAAGGTATTCCACGCAGGTACCCAGCTGGAAGGCAAAGACGTACTGACCAATGGTGGCAGGGTACTTTGTGTGACGGCGCTTGGCGAGTCTGCCGGAACGGCGCAAAAGGCCGCTTACGAAGGCGTTGCAAAAGTACAGTGGAATGACGTTTATAACCGAACAGATATAGGCTACCGTGCGATTGTCAGGGAAGAAGCATAAATTGGTATCAGGTCAGCCCTGTTACTTTATCGGAATGACCGGATGAGAACCGGCTAACAGCTTCTTTGATTCAACAAGGCTCCATCGTGATAAACCGTCACCATGGAGCCAGATCCCTCCAGTGCTTATTCTCCGGAGCCTGTCGGACTGTTAAATCTCCGGGGCAGGCGCTGTTCAGTTAAACAAAACAAAGCGACCTGCCCAAAAAAAATCGCAGAACCAGCTTAGTCAGTGGTAATGCTGAGATAACTCATGCACCGCATGAACAAATACCGCTGCTTTTTCCGGCTCCACAAACTGATGAATACCATGTCCAAGATTAAAGACATGTCCGGAACCTGAACCAAAACGTTGCAGAATATTACCCACCTCCTGTCGTATGCGCGGGGCAGAAGCGTACAACACAGAAGGGTCCATATTGCCCTGCAAGGCTACCTTGTCACCCACCCTGCTACGGGCATCATCAATAGACGTTGTCCAATCCAGTCCAAGAGCATCCGTTCCGGTTTCTGCCATCCATTCCAGCCACTGCCCGCCATTTTTGGTGAAAAGAATGACCGGCACCCTGCGACCTTCGTTTTCTCTGACCAGTCCGGAAACAATCTTCTGCATGTAGTTCAGGGAAAACTCCCGGTAACAGTCCGGAGACAAAACACCACCCCAGGTATCAAAAACCTGAACCGCCTGGGCTCCGGCTTTTATCTGGGCGTTCAGATAGGCCGTGACGGAATCAGCCAGCACTCTTAACAACTGGTGCAACGCCTGAGGCTGGTCGTACATCATGGCTTTTATGCGACGGAAGTCTTTGCTGCTACTACCCTCGACCATATAGGTGGCCAATGTCCACGGGCTGCCGGAAAAACCGATCAGCGGGACTCGCCCGTTTAACTCCCGACGAATCACTCGTACTGCGTCCATCACATAGCCAAGGTCTTTTTCCGGATCAGGAACACTTAACTGGTCAATATCGGCTGATGTTCTTACCGGCTTTTTAAACTTTGGTCCTTCACCGGTTTCAAAATAAAGCCCAAGCCCCATAGCATCGGGAATGGTCAGGATATCAGAGAACAGAATCGCCGCATCCAGAGGAAATCGTTCCAGCGGCTGCAACGTGACTTCACAGGCAAACTGCGGATTCTGGCACAGCGACATAAAATCACCCGCCTCTTTCCTCAAAGCCCGGTATTCAGGCAGGTAGCGCCCGGCCTGCCGCATCATCCACACCGGCGTGACATCCACCGGCTCCCGCAACAGAGCTTTTAAGAGACGATCATTTTTTAATTTTGTCATTTTTACTCCTTAGCTTCGGGCTGTTGGCTGTTGGCTGTTTATTATTCAAACATCCAGAAAATCCAGAATGCCTTCTGCCGCCTGCCGCCCTTCCCAGATGGCGGTGACAACCAGATCAGAACCGCGAACCATATCGCCCCCGGCAAAGACTTTCGGGTTGGAGGTCTGGAAGCTGAACTGTGCCTGTTCCGGTGCGACTACACGACCACCATCGTCCAGCTGAATATCATGGTCGTCAAACCATGGTGCCGGGCTTGGACGGAAACCAAAGGCAACCAGTACGGCATCCGCTGCCAGAATTTCCTCACTGCCGGGAATCACCTGCGGACGACGACGGCCGTTTTCATCCGATTCCCCCAGTTCAGTAGACACCAGCTTAATGCCTTCTACCTTGCCATTACCGACGATTTCAACAGGCTGACGATTGAACAGGAACCGGACACCTTCCTGTTTGGCATTGGCCACTTCACGACGGGAGCCGGGCATATTTTCTTCATCACGGCGATAGGCACAGGTGACACTGGCTGCGCCCTGGCGAATGGAGGTCCGGTTACAGTCCATCGCCGTATCACCACCACCCAGTACCACCACCCTTTTACCTTTCAGGTCGATAAAGTCTGCTTCGTCCTGCTCATAACCAAGGTTACGGTTTACATTGGAAACCAGGAACGGCAGGGCTTCATAAACCCCCGGCAGGCTCTCGCCCGGAAAACCGCCTTTCATATAGGAATAGGTTCCCATACCCATAAATACAGCGTCGTATTCTTTTAGCAACTCAGCCATCTGTACATCTTTGCCGACTTCCGTATTCAGCTGGAACTCAACCCCCATCTCGGTAAAGATTTCACGACGACGGCTCATGACATGCTTTTCCAGCTTGAATTCCGGAATACCAAAGGTCAGAAGCCCGCCAATCTCCGGGTATTTATCAAACACCACAGGCTTTACGCCATTGCGTGCCAGAATATCAGCACAACCCAGGCCAGCAGGGCCAGCGCCAATAATGGCTACCTTTTTATCCGTCCACTCAACCTTTGACATATCCGGACGCCAGCCCAGTGCCAGCGCCGTATCCGTAATGTATTTCTCCGTAGCGCCAATGGTAACGGCACCAAACCCGTCATTCAGGGTGCAGGCACCTTCACACAGACGATCCTGTGGGCAGACCCGACCACAGACTTCCGGCAGGCTGTTGGTCTGGTGCGACAACTCGGCCGCTTCGAACAGATTGCCTTCGGACACCAGCTTCAGCCAGTCCGGGATATAGTTGTGTACCGGGCATTTCCATTCGCAGTAAGGGTTACCGCAGGCAATGCAACGATGTGCCTGTCGCTTCACCTCGGTTTCACTGAAGGGCTTGTAAATTTCTACAAAGTCCCGTTTGCGGGCTCTGAGCGCTTTTTTCTCAGGGTCTTTGCGGTTCACTTCCACAAACTGGAAGTGATTGTTTAATCGGTTGCTACTGTAATGTGACATTCTGTCTGACCTCATTCGCTGTAATCGTTAACATTCATTGCAACTCCCTGCACAGCGGCCTATTCAGGACGCCCACGGGTAGTTGCCAGCAATGAGTCCAAATCCGCAGCCTTGGGCTTCACAAGCCAGAAACGGCCACGGTAATCATAGAACTCTTCATACAGCTCACGCCCCCAATTACTGCCGGTTTTGTTGGCGTAGTCTTCCAGCAGCCCCAGCAGGTGCGACTGGTACATTTCCATGCTTTCGGTGTCAATACGGTGAATGTCCACCAGCTCATGGTTGTAACGATCGACGAAGTAACGGTGCAGGTCGAGCACATAGGCAAAACCACCGGTCATGCCTGCGCCAAAGTTGTAACCTGTCTCTCCCAGAACTGCTACCAGGCCGCCTGTCATATACTCACAACAGTGGTCGCCAGCCCCTTCAACGATAGCGGTAGCACCCGAATTACGCACAGCCAGTCGTTCACCTGCACGACCAGCGGCGTACAATTTCCCGCCGGTTGCGCCGTATAAACAGGTGTTACCGATAATAGAAGTTTCATTGGATTTGAAGGTGCTGCCCTGTGGAGGACGAATTACCAGCTCACCACCGGTCATGCCCTTACCTACATAGTCATTGGCATCCCCTTCCAGATGCATGTTCAGACCACCCGCATTCCACACACCAAAACTTTGCCCGGCCGAGCCAGCCAGGTTCAGCCGGACCGGATGATCGTCCATACCGTGATTGCCATAACGCCTGGCAATTTCTCCGGACAAACGAGCCCCGATAGAGCGGTCACAGTTGCCAACGGTATAAGTGAACTCACCACCCTGACCACTTTCAATGGCTGCCAGACAGTCTTTCACCATCTGCTCTGCCAGCTCACCTTTATCGAATGCGGGGTTACGCTCGACCTGACAGGTATGCGGCTTATCTTCCGGAATCAGGTCACTGCCAAGAATGGCGCTTAAATCCAGACGCTGTTGTTTGTCACTGATACCCGGCAACTGTTCCAGCAGGTCAGTGCGGCCAATGACCTCCTGCAAACTGCTGATACCCAGCTTTGCCAGAATCTCACGAACTTCTGTTGCCACGAACGTGAAGAAGTTCATGATCATTTCCACCGTACCTTTGAAATGATTGTCGCGCAGATTCTTATCCTGCGTCGCCACACCAGTCGCACAGTTATTGAGATGACAGATTCGTAAGTACTTACAACCCATAGCAATCATCGGGGTCGTACCAAAGCCATAACTTTCGGCACCGAGGATGGCAGCCTTCACCACATCCAGGCCGGTTTTCAGACCACCATCGGTTTGCAGGCGAACCTTACCCCGCATGTCGTTGCCACGCAGAGTCTGATGCACTTCACTCAGGCCCAGCTCCCAGGGAGAACCGGCGTAACGAATAGACGTCAATGGACTAGCCGCTGTACCACCGTCATAACCGGAAATGGTAATCAGGTCAGCATACGCCTTGGCAACACCGGCAGCGATGGTACCGACGCCCGGTTCAGACACCAGCTTCACCGAAATCAATGCATCCGGGTTCACCTGCTTGAGGTCAAAGATCAGCTGCGCCAGGTCTTCAATAGAATAAATATCGTGATGGGGTGGCGGGGAAATCAGGGTCACGCCCGGCACTGAATGACGTAGACGGGCAATCAGGCGATTCACCTTACCACCCGGTAACTGACCGCCTTCACCCGGCTTGGCACCCTGTGCTACCTTGATCTGCAATACTTCCGCATTGACCAGATAATGAGGCGTTACCCCGAAACGCCCCGAGGCAATCTGTTTAATCTTGGAAACACGGTTGGTGCCAAAACGGTTCGGGTCTTCACCACCCTCCCCTGAATTTGAGCGGCCTCCCAGGGTGTTCATGGCCTGTGCCAGCGCTTCATGGGCTTCCGGAGACAGTGCGCCCAGACTCATTGCCGCCGAGTCAAAGCGTTTAACGATGTCCCCCACAGGCTCAACCCTGGCAAGGTCAATGGACTGTCCTGTCTCTTTCAGGGCAAACAGGTCACGCAGGGTCGCTGCCGGACGTTCATTCACCAGCTTTGAGTAGCGGCGATACTCTTCGTAATCCCCTGTTTTAACGGCTTTCTGTGCCTGCTGCACCACGTCCGGATTAAAAGCGTGGTATTCACTGTCGTGTACATATTTAAGCAGCCCACCCTGCTGGATAGGCTTGCGTTTTTTCCATGCGTCATTTGCCAACAGCAACTGTTCATGCTGGAACTCAGCAAACCCGGCACCTTCAATACGACTCTGAACGTCTGTAAAGCACAGATCAACGACTTCAGTCGCCAGACCTATCGCTTCAAAAAGCTGCGCCGCACGATAGGAGGCAACGGTGGAGATTCCCATCTTGGACAGGATTTTCATCAAACCTTTGTCAATGCCTTTACGGTAGGACTTATAGGCATCCAGGGGGTCAGCCAGCACTTCGCCAGAACGAATCTGGTCGTTGACGATTTCATAGGCAAGGTAGGGATAGATAGCGGTAGCACCAAAGCCCAGCAACACAGCAAAGTGGTGAGAATCACGGGCCGTGGCAGTTTCTACCAACAGGTTAGCATCAGAACGCAATCCTTTATCAATCAGCCGGTGATGGACGGCACCCGTCGCCATTGCCGCATGAACAGGCAGTTTATCTTCCGCAATATCACGGTCGGTCAGGTGAATAACCACCTTGCCGTTATTAACCGCTGCTTCAGCCTGGTCACAGATGAATTCAATAGCGGCTTTCAGACCCACCGCTGGATCGTAATTCAAGTCAATGCGCTCCACCTCCAGATCGTCCATCTGGTGGCGGGCGTTGATCAGGTTCAGGAATTTAGTAGTGGACAGAACCGGAGATTTCAGGACAACCCGGTTAGCCAGCTCAGGTGATTCCCGGAACAAATTTTTCTCGCGCCCCAGGCAGGTCTCCAGGGACATAACAATCGCTTCCCGCAACGGGTCGATTGGCGGGTTGGTCACCTGGGCAAACTGTTGACGAAAATAGTCGTAGACTGAACGGGCCCGGCCAGACAGTACCGCCATGGGCGTATCGTCACCCATGGAACCGACGGCTTCCTGACCATTTTCGACCAGCGGACGAATCACCTGATTCCGCTCTTCAAAGCTGACACCAAAAAGCTTCTGATGAACGTTCAGGGCTTGTGTATCCAGATGTTCGATACGATGGGCGTCTTCACGGAAATCCGAGCGGATGCGATAAGAGTATTTCTTCAACCACTGTTTGTAAGGCTGACGGTCTTTGAGCTGTTCATCAATGTCGTGCGCCTGCAGCAGTTCCCCGGTCTGGGTATCAATCGCCAGCACTTCGCCCGGCCCCACACGACCTTTTGCCACCACATCTTCCGGTTGGTAATCGTAAACGCCAATTTCAGACGCTACGGTCAGATAGCCGTTACGGGTAATCACCCAGCGGGAGGGGCGCAGTCCATTACGGTCCAGGGCACATACAGCTTTTCGGCCATCAGACAGCACCAGACCAGCCGGGCCGTCCCAGGGTTCCATGTGCATGGAGTTGTATTCATAGAAAGCCCTTAGTCCGGGTGCCATGGTGTCGACATTCTGCCAGGCAGGTGGAATCAACATGCGGATCGCCCGGTACAGGTCCACGCCTCCTGTCACCAGCAGCTCCAGCATATTATCCAGAGTCGAAGAGTCCGACCCGGTGCGGTTAACCAGTGGGCTGATCTGATCCAGCCCCGGCAACAGTTCAGACTGGAATTTTTTACGGCGCGCCTGAGCCCAGTTGCGGTTCCCCATAATCGTGTTGATCTCACCATTGTGGGCCAGCAGGCGGAAAGGCTGGGCCAGCTTCCAGCGTGGCATGGTATTGGTAGAAAAACGCTGATGGAACACGCAGATGGCGGTTTCAAAACGTGGGTCGCCCAGATCTTCATAGAAGTTGGCAAGATCCACCGGCATCATCAAACCTTTGTAGGTGATTACGCGGGTCGAGAGGGAACAGATATAAAAGTCATCGTCGTTTTCCAGCGCCATATTGGTAAACCGACGCGCCATATACAGCCTGGCTGAGAAAGCCACATCATCCAGATCAGCATCACCGGTAATAAACACCTGTTCGATAACAGGCAGCTGTTCCAGCGCAATGGGCCCCAGGCACTGACTGTTGACCGGCACTGTCCGCCAGCCTGCAACCGACAACCCCTGATCAGCCAGGTCATGTTCAATCCGACGACGAGCCGTTTGTGCTTTGTCTTTATGCTGGCTCAGGAAAATCATGCCAACGGCATACAGTTCTGGCAGAGGCTTGCCAAGCTGTTCTCTGGCAACGGTACGGAAAAAGGAGTCTGGGGTTTGCAGCAAAAGACCACAGCCGTCGCCTGTCTTACCATCGGCTGCAATCCCCCCCCGGTGCGTCATGCAGGTGAGCGCTTCAATTGCAGTGTTCAGGAGGTCATGGCTTTTGTTACCCTCCATGTGGGCAATAAGGCCAAAACCGCAGTTATCCCGAAACTCCCCGGGGTTATACAGACCTGATTTCATAGGCAATCTTTATCCAGTCAGTCGTTTGTTCTAGGGTTCGAGTGCTGTCTTCCTGAAATTGATGACTGCTGATTGAGAAACACTTCCGCTTTTGACGAAAACCACTCTTGACCCGGCACCGCTTAATGAGACCGATACCTTACAGCAGAGGCTGGTAACCTTTCCTGGTAGCAGACAATGATGAATTATTATGATTGAGAAGCTGTCTGCTGAAGCAGCAGCCATCAGTTCGAACCAGCTATTTGTTTGTTATCCCTCTCTTTGACCTGTAAAAATGCCCCTTACAATCATTATTAAATGGCATTTTAAAGACAAAGGGCCGTCCATTTTACATGGACAGCCCTTTGATCACAAATCCCAAAAAATAACAATAAGTATTAATTTTTAACTTTTTAGCCTTTCAACCTTCAACTCGCCAGCCTCTGACCACTAACAGACACACATCTCAGCCAGCACTTCATCCAGCTTACTTCGGTCAAACTCACTGGTCACCACCGCTTTGCCCACCTGCTCCAGCAGCACCAGCCTCAGGCGGCTGTCCAGAACCTTTTTATCCACCGCCATAATGCTGAGAAAATCATCAGGCGTCATACCTTCCGGAGGAAGCACCGGTAGATTCGCCTGTTGCAGCAACGCTTTGATCTGTTCAACCTGCTCCCGGGAAATATCACCCAGACGACAGGAGAGTCTGGCAGCCATCACCATACCGGCAGCCACCGCTTCACCATGCAGCCATTCGCCATAGCCAAGATGCGTTTCAATGGCATGACCAAAAGTATGACCAAGGTTCAGAATGGCACGAATACCCGACTCTTTTTCATCTTCTGCCACAACGTTTGCCTTGTCGGCACAGGAGCGATGAATGGCGTAAACCAGTGCGTCCGTATCCCGCGCCATCAGTTTTGCGATATTCGCCTGCAGCCAGGTGAAAAATTCCGAATCACAGATCAACCCATATTTGATAATTTCCGCTATTCCGGCAGACAATTCACGATCAGGCAGGGTAGCCAGCAGGTCAGTATCAATAATGACAGCGTTCGGCTGATGAAAAGCCCCGATCATATTCTTACCAAGGGGATGGTTAACGCCGGTTTTACCACCCACTGATGAGTCCACCTGCGACAGCACAGTGGTTGGAATCTGGATAAACTCAACACCACGCTGGTAACAGGCTGCGGCAAAGCCAGTCATATCACCAACAACCCCTCCGCCCAGGGCAATCAATGTCGTGGCGCGGTTGTGGCGCGCCTGTAACAAACCGTCAAAAACAGCTTCCAGAGTTTGCAGGTTTTTGAAGGCCTCGCCATCTGGTAACACAACATCTATAACATCAAAGTCATTCAGCAGTGCTTTCAGTTTGTCCAGATAAAGGGGTGCAACCGTTTCATTGGTCACTATGGCTACCTGCTTTGCCCTGACATAGGGCGTCAGCTTTGCAGCATCAGACAGTGTTCCGGAACCAATAAATATTGGATAACTGCGATCGCCAAGATCAACCGTCAATTCAAGCATCATAATCCTCAACTTTGCTCTACGGTCTTGATGATTTCATGAATCAGGGATTTGAGAGAATACCGCTCAGTATCCAGAGTCAGGTCCGCTAAACCCTCATACAGCGGTTCACGCTCTTCCAGCAGATTTTCCAGAACCGCCCTGCGATCAGGTCTTTGCAACAGTGGACGCTGCTTGTCCTTTATCGTGCGTTCCAGCTGTGCGTCTACTGACGCTTTCAGGTAAACAACCAGTCCATTGGTCCCCAGGTGTCGACGATTCTCTTTCTGAGTGACTACACCTCCGCCAGTCGCAAGAATAATTCCGCGCTCTTCACACAATTCCCGAATCACCTGACGCTCTCGCTGACGGAAACCTTTCTCCCCCTCAACGTCGAATATCCAAGGTATGTTCGCCCCGGTACGAGCTTCAACCTCGTGATCCGAATCATAAAATGGCAGTCCCAGCTCTTTTGCCAGCATCTTGCCAAGAGTACTTTTTCCAGCCCCCATGGGCCCAACAAGATAAATATTTGTTAACGGCATGTCTTGTCGCCTGACCTCCTGCCTATGAGTAGGCGAGACTAGCGCATAGTACGAGTGCCTGACAAATAAAAAACGGGAGCACTGTTCGCAAACAGTGCTCCCGCTCAGAAAATGTTCGCCCGATATCAGCGCAGAGCGACATTCTCGTTAATAATACGGGGAGTAATAAAGATCATCAGTTCTGCATTGGTATCTTTGTTAGTCTTTTTTCTGAACAAAGCCCCAACATAAGGAATATCACCCAGCAATGGCACTTTTGCAGTAGTGTTGGTTTTACTTTGGGTAAACACTCCACCCAAAACAACGGTGGCGCCATCTTTCACCAGCACCTGGGTATTGACCTCATTTTTATTAATGGTTGGCACCCCATTAGGAGCAGGGTCGCCTTCGGAGTCGTTGGTCACTTTTACGTCCATAATAATACTGCCTTCAGGCGTAATCTGGGGTGTTACCTCCAGTGACAAAACGGCATCTTTAAAAGCAACAGAAGTGGCACCACTTGAGGTCTTTTCTTCATAAGGTATCTCTTTACCTGCCTTAATAACGGCCATGGTTTTATCAGCAGTAATAACCTTGGGCTGGGACACAGCCTCACCACCGCCGTCAGAAAGAATCGCTGACAGTTCCAGGTTGAGTATGGTGCTGTTGGTAGCAAAGCCAATGGCCAGGCTGGTGGCATTGGTGCCCGTCAACCCAAAATCAACAAAAGCTTTATCACCTACACCACTTGACGGATCACTATCACCACTTCCCAAACCTGCATTAGTTCCATTACCACCAATACCTATTGCCCGGTTTGACTGCCCTGCCGTCAAATCTTTACCACCACTCCATTTCACCCCCAGTTCCCGGGAGTAATTGGAGTTTATATTGACAATGCGCGCCTCAATCATCACCTGCCGGACCGGAATGTCGAGTCGGGTAATCAGTGCCCGTATTTCATCCAGTTTTTCCTGGGTGTCCTTCACCAGCAGGCTGTTGGTTCTGGCTACCACCTGAACCGAACCCCGGTCAGTCAACAAACCGGTATCGTCACCGGTTCCGGACAGTACGTCAGAAATTTCGCTCGCATCCGCGTAGTTAATCTGAATCAGATCGGTATAGACCGGTGCCAGCTCACGAATCTGCTTGTCGTTCTCCAACTGCTGACGCTCTCTGGCAGCAATCTCTTCTGCCGGAGCCACCGTCAGCACATTGCCCTCCTGACGCTTGTCCAGCCCTTTGGCCTTGAGCACAATATCCAGAGCCTGGTCCCATGGAACATTCTGCAACCTCAACGTCACATTACCGGTTACAGTATCCGAAGCCACAAGGTTCAGGTCAGTGAAATCTGCAATCAGCTGCAATACTTCCCGCACCTTGATGTCCTGGAAGTTCAGGGAAAGCTTGTCACCTTTATAAGAAAGGCCACGACGACCACGGTTATAATTCTTCTGGGCAGCCGGTTTAACACTGACCGTCACAATATTATCAGCCTGATAGGCGAGATAATCGAACTCGCCCTTTGGCTCAATAATAACAACCGCATTGCCGTCTTCGGTTTTGGCGTCGATATATTTCACCGGCGTAGCAAAATCCATAACATCCAGACGGTTTCTTAAGCGTCCGGGCAATACATTGCCCTGAAACTCCAGACGAATGCGCCCGGCCATTTCATTCATGTCCATAGGGATATCAGCATTGGCGAGGGTAATCACCACATTGCCCTCGCCTTCTTCACCACGCTGAAAGTCAATATGGGTAATTCCTCTGCCACCGGGTTCTGCCATCGGCGCACCCGATTCGGCCACCATGGGGGATAACCCCTGATCGTTGGAGTAACTCCTTTGCTGGCTGTCACTCCCGAGATAAACATAAAGTGTATTGCCATCACTTTTGGTGGAAAAACTGGTAGGGTTGCGCAGATTCACAACCAGGCGGGTACGGTCGCCCGATTCCAGAACCGTGACGCTCTGGGCGTTATCAAAGCCGATTTCATTGTATTTGGCCAGAGAACTGCGGGTATAAGGCAAGTCGATGGAAATTCTGGGTGGCTGGTCAACACTGTAGCCTTTTGCCTGTGGGGCAGGTCCGTCAAACATCAGCTTCAGCTCAACCATACCACCAGGCAGGGAGCCTGCATCCATTTTTTTAAGGGTAACGGCCCAGATCGAAGTTGGCATCCATGCCAGCAAAACAAACAGCAGTATGGCTGCCGAAGTCTGCACAACGGGCTTTGTATTCATCGAAATGCCCCATCCCTGAATTCACTGTTATTGTTCTATTCGGCACTATCCGGGAAAAATCCAGCTTCCTTGTGGATCTTACCCTCTTTGTGTCCTTTGATGAGGCAAATTCAAACTGACAGGTTACTGGCCACCAAGAATCAGTGTCCGTGGTCGCTCAATCCAGAGATCATTACCGGCTGGAATAATCTCTATAATCCGAAGCTCCTGTTCATCAATGTAATCAATGCGTCCGTGGTTGCGCCCAAGATAATCGCCTTCCTTAACACGATGAACACCTTCACTGCTTCGTACCAGCCCCCATAATCCACCTTCATTACTGATTGAACCCACCAGAGAAATGGATTCAATGTCGAACTGCTCCAGAAAACCTTTCTCCCGGGCCAGATCCGGTTTTACGTTACTGTTGATCTGTTGATTGCCGGCTCTAAGAATGACCGGTGGCTCAAAGGGGCTGCGCATCCCAGCTGCTTGATAAGCAAACGCCTCATAAGGCTTGAATTCAGGCAAAGGCTCAATTTTCCCAGAAGGCCTGGCGCGCATTTCCCGCATGTACTGATCAATATCAGTCTTGCCCGATTGTCCGCCGCATCCCGTAACAGACAAGATTGCCCCTGCCAGAAAACCCCATTGCCAACGCTTCATCATTCAGCCTCCCTATCGTTATAACGATAAGTTCTGGCAAGAATATTCATTTTCAGTTTATTGCTGCCAGATAACGGATCAATGGAAAAATCGTGCAGGGTAACAATCCTTGGAAGGCTGGCGACACCACTGACAAAACTGCCCAGATCGTGGTAATTCCCCTTCACAGTAATGCTGATAGGCAATTCAATATAAAATTCCGTCGCTATCTCCGGCTCCAGTTTAATTGCCTCAAACTGCAGACCCGCTCCCCGACCGGTAAAAGTAATGTCTTCCAATAACCCCGGTACTTCTGTATCACTTGGCAACTGCCTGACCAGCTTGCCAAAAGAATCCTCTATCTGCCGCATCTGCTCCCGATAGGCTCCGAGGTTTGCTGACTGAAACGCCTTGGTCCGGAACTGCTCTTTAAGCTCCTTCTCCTTGGCTATCTCCCTGTCAAGCTGGGTTTGCAGCCCACTCAAATGAAACTGATACCCCAGAAAAATAACCAGTAACAAAACCAGCAGGCAGGAAATGATGCGTATCGGCAGGGGCCAGGCACCCACATTTTCAAAATCAAGATCCGACAGATTCACTTCATTCAGCTTTTTCAGTGATTCACCCATATTCATGATCTGTCACCATCATCAGAGCCCGGAGTAATTTGCTGAATGGTCAGATCAAATTCGTTCTGCCGTTCGCCATTAGCGGTGACTTTTCTGACAGCAGTCAGGTTAGGAGCGGCAAACCAGTCGGAGCTGTTAAAATTGCGCATCAGGGCGGATATCTGGTTATTAGATTCGGCAATCCCGACCAGTTTCAACGTGCTGCCATTCATAGATACTTTTTTGAAATAAACGCCCTTAGGCACCACCCTGACCAGCTGATCAAAGACTCGTACACTAACGGGCCGGTTGCCCTGCAGGCTCTGGATAACCTTCATACGCTCCAGTAATTGCCCACGTTTCTCCCGAAGGTCTTTAAGTTCAGCAATGCTTTTGTCGAGCTTTTTGATATGACTTTGCAGGTACTGATTACGACTGACCTGAGCATCAACAGAAGTCCTGCTCATCATGTCGCCAGTAAAAATAACAGCGCCGCCAATCATGGCGCTTATAGCCAGTGCAGTGACAAACCGTTTCTTCCGTTCTTCCCTGAGCTGTTCCCGCCAGGGCAGCAGGTTGATTCTGGCCATCAGTCAAAGCTCCTCATGGCTAACCCACATGCAATGGCAAGCGCCGGAGCGTTAGAAGCCAGCTTGCTGGCATCCACTTTTCCGGCTACTGACATTTTTGCGAATGGGTTGGCAACAATGGTTTGCGTACCCAGTTTGTCCTGCATCAGGGCCGCAAGACCATTCAGGGAAGAAGAGCCGCCCGCAAGAATAACGGCATCAACATCATTAAACCGGGTGGCCGAGTAAAAGAACTGAAGGGAGCGGGAAACCTGCTGGATAACGGCTTCCTTAAAAGGTTCCAGCACTTCAGATTCATAATCTCCGGGCAATCCACCTTTACATTTGGCCTGTTCCGCTTCCTCAGGCTCCAGCCCGTACCTTCTCTGAATCTCATCCGTCAGCTGACGACCGCCAAACAACTGTTCACGGGTATAAATATTCTGGCCTTTACTGAGGACATTAAGGGAAGTGTTGCTGGCACCAATATCAATGATTGCCACCACCGGGTCATCCTCCGGCAGTTCCAGTAAATCTTCCAGCAATTCAAAAACACGCTCCATGGCAAACGCTTCAACATCCACCACCTTGGCTTTCAAACCAGCCGCTTCCAGCGCTGTCTCACGCAGCTCAACATTATCCCGGCGACAGGCTGCCAGCAGCACTTCAGCACGCTCAGGATTTTTTTCTTTAAGGCCCAGCACTTCAAAATCAATAGCCACTTCATCCAATGCGTAGGGAATGTACTGATCGGCCTCTACCGCAATCTGGGATTCCATCTCGTCATCACTGAGAGAAGCGTCCATTTCAATGGTTTTTGTGATCACTGCTGAACCGGACACCGCAATAGCCGCATTTTTTACACCAGAACGGGAATGGGCAACGGCTTTGGCAATGGCTTCACCCACCGCTTCTGTTTCCTGAATATTATTTTCGATGACAGCACCCGGTGCCAGAGGTTGTTCACCAAAGGCTTCAACACGGTACTTATCACCACTGCGGCTGAGTTCAAGAACTTTAACAGACGTCGAACTGATATCGATGCCCAGGACAGAGCTGGATTTATTTTTGAACAGTCCTAACACGGATCTGATCCCTGTTCATTTGTTATAAGGGGTATAGTTTCAATTAAATATCAGTATTTGCTTTTCCGCAATTTCCGAAACATTCAAAGCCTGTTACACGCCATGACCTCACCGGAATGTGACAGCTACGGACACCAACCTCCACAACTACCGGTTAACATCGTCAAAATAATTTCAGGGTAAAGTAAACTTCCCCGTTTTATAGGGCATCAGGGTATTTTACCTTTATAATGCTCCCACAGGATCGGCTCAATGAGCTGAGAAGCTCAGATAAACTGGATGTCCCGGCAGAATGAAGCGAATGGTTAAATTTTTAAAATTCTTACTATGGAGTGGCCTTGCCGGTGGTGGTGGTGTGCTGCTGATCGCAGCCAGTGCCTATCTGTACCTGAGTCCCTCCCTGCCATCCGTTGAAACCCTGCGGGATATTCACCTGCAAACGCCTCTGCGGGTTTATACCCGTGATGAAAAACTGCTGGCCGAGTTCGGCGAAAAGCGCCGGACGCCGGTTCGCATTGAAGAAACTCCTGAGTTTCTGGTTCAGGCGTTTATGGCTGCCGAAGATGACCGGTTCTATTCCCACCCCGGCGTTGACATTGTCGGTCTGATGCGCGCAGCAGTGCAGCTGGTATCTACCGGCAGCATTCAGTCAGGCGGCAGCACCATTACGATGCAGGTGGCGAAAAACTTCTTTTTGAGTCATGAGCGGGTTTTCTCCCGTAAATTCAATGAAATACTGCTGGCATTACAGATCGAGCGAGAACTCAACAAGTCTGAAATCCTTGAACTGTACCTGAATAAAATTTATCTGGGCAACCGTGCCTACGGCGTTGAAGCGGCCGCCCAGGTGTATTATGGCCAGTCTATTAATGAACTGAACCTGGCTCAGCTGGCTATGATCGCCGGTCTGCCAAAAGCACCCTCCCGCTATAATCCGATCAACGACCCTGACAGAGCCCTGATTCGCCGCAACTGGATTCTCGGGCGCATGCTGGACCTTGGCTATATCAACAATAACAACTATCAGACAGCAGTCAGCCAGCCAGTAACTGCCCGCTATCACGGCTCCCGCATTGAACTACAGGCGCCGTATGTAGCAGAAATGGTTCGTCAGGAAATGATTGAAAGGTATGGCCCTGAAGCTTATACCGAAGGATTTCAGGTTTACACGACAGTCGACAGCTCCCTGCAGGAAACCGCAAATCAGGTAGTGGTCGATGGCCTCTTTGCCTACACCGAACGACACGGTTACCGGGGCCCTGTTACCAACCTCAACGAAGCAGACCAAAACCTGGAAATCAATAACAGTGAGATTCAGTCTAACGTTGATGTCTGGAAAGAGGCTCTGAAAAACGCTCGTTCCAATAGAATTCTTATGCCAGCGGTGGTCACTGCCGTTGAAGACAAAACCGCCCATATTCTGCTGCGCAATGACGAGGTTGACGTCATTGATTGGGACAACCTGAGCTGGGCAAAACGTTTCATTAACGTGAATGCTTTTGGTTACGACCCCAAGTCTGCAGGTGACGTGTTAAAAGCCGGAGACCTGATTCTGGTGCGCAAAATGCCGGATGGTCGCTATCGTTTGAGCCAGGATCCTGAAGCTCAGTCATCACTGATATCCATGAACCCAAAGAACGGAGCCATCCTGTCCCTGGTGGGTGGTTTTAACTTCTTCGACAGCATGTATAACCGTTCAACCCAGGCTGTCCGGCAGGCGGGATCGTCATTCAAGCCGTTTGTTTACGCTGCTGCCCTCCATGAAGGTATGACCGCTGCCACCATGATTAACGACGCTCCCATAGTATTTGCTGACAAGGGATTGGAAGGCACCTGGCGTCCAAACAACGACAACATGAAGTTCAATGGTCCAATGCGCCTGCGGGAAGGTCTGTACCGTTCCCGCAATCTGGTCTCCATTCGATTGCTGCGGGAAATCGGCATCAACCGAACCATTAACTTCCTGGAAGGTCTGGGTTTTGAAGACGGCACCATGGAACGAAATCTCAGTCTGGCTCTGGGCAACGTATCCCTGACACCGTTGCAGCTGACGACTGGTTACGCCACCATTGCCAATGGTGGTTATAAAGTCAGCCCCTATCTGATTGACCGCGTTGAGACCATAGATGAAGTGCTGTTCCGGGCTTCGCCTGAAACAGCCTGTCCTGAATGTGAAGACTTGCTGGACAATCCTCAGGAGCAGACTGCAGAACAAACAGAAATGCCTGAAGCTGACTCCGGTTCAGCCATCATCCTTGCCCGGGGTGATCAGGATAACAATGTCGTTGACCTGACCGGCGAACCGGATACACAGCGCATCACACCCGCTGAACAGGTTATGGACCCTCGGGTGAACTACATCATCAACGACATCATGAATGACGTCATCTGGAAAGGTACAGGCCGCCGTGCCCGGGCGCTGAAACGCCATGATATTGGTGGTAAAACCGGTACGACCAACGATAGTAAAGACGCATGGTTTGTCGGTTTTAATCCGGAAGTGCTGACCAGCGTATGGATTGGCATGGACGATTACACGACACTCGGTCGTTGGGAATACGGCGGAAACGCTGCTCTGCCAGTCTGGATTGACTTTATGAAGGTCGCTCTTGATGGCAAACCAGAACAACGCCTGCCACAACCCGACGGCATGGTGTCACTGCGAATTGATCCAAAAACCGGTCGCCTTGCACGACAGGGGGATAAAAACGCTATTTTTGAAATCTTTCGTCAGGAAAAAGCCCCAACTGCCGTGAGTGAAGGTTCTATCCCTTCCCTGAATGATATTGATCAGTCGTTTAAGCCTGAAGATTTGTTCTGATCTTTCTGCTGACCAGGAGCCTTAAATCCGACAGGCTCCTGATTCAGCTGAGCGTTAAAAGCCATGCACGCAACACTTCCCGCCTTCGATGGAATAAAGTCGAAACTCAGTCTAAATCACTGTCTTCTATAATTCGCCAGCGCCCCAGATTGCCATTGAAAACATTGTCTGGAAAATGCTCAGCAGGCTTATGAATTATCCATTCAGACTCCGGTACACTCTCATACCAGATAGGGGAGCGACAGAATAAGCAATGTACTCTCGGATAAAAGTGGTTTTGCAACCTCATTTGCAACAGAAGGGCTTCCAGTGATGTAGTTGTCCTGGGCATAAGGACATCAAACAGCCACGTTGGATTCTTTTTTCGTAGATCAGACCGATGTCGTCTTATTTTGTGTGTTAAAAATTCGTCCGAATAAAAAAGGTCTTCCTCATCAAGTGGGGTTAAAGTATAGTCAACAACCTCACTGCCTCCTGTATAAACTTCTATAGGCTCAATGTTTCCGTATAGTGCTTCGTGAGCTTCGGAGACCATAACCACTCCATGCGGACAGTAGAAATATAAACTGACCCCGGGCGGTACAATGAATTTTTTGTTTGCTTCCAGAGATGGCCTTTTTGCCTCGAAAAAGCCATGACAATATACGATCACATTCTGAGCCCTTACCCTCCTTATTAGCCCGGATACACAGGTATACAGCGTTATGCCATTTCTTAGTTGATGAGTTTTTACCCTGTGCATTGAAGAATCTCAGAAATACGAGGTGTACAGGACACGAGTCAGCAAAGACATAAAGATTATAGATCAAACACGACACCCTTCGTGTCATAAACGACAGGAAGGGTGTTAATCAAGACTACTCTGTTATAGCGACAAGTGCTTAAACATCATCCAGAGACGTCAGCGGGTAATGCGCCGGATACTCCAGCTTTGCCACGCCACTTTCAATGGCTGCCTCAGCGACTGCCGCAGATACCTTGCCCAACAAGCGGGGATCGGTTGGCTTTGGAATAATATAGTCCGGTCCGAAACTTAGATTGATACCGTCGTATGCATCCATGACTTCCTGTGGCACTTCCTCTTTTGCCAGATCCCGAATCGCATTCACCGCTGCCACTTTCATGGCTTCGTTAATGCGGGTCGCGCGTACATCCAGTGCGCCACGGAAAATAAACGGGAAGCCCAGAACATTGTTGACCTGATTAGGAAAGTCGGAACGACCGGTCGCCATAATCACATCAGAACGAGCTGCCTTCGCCACTTCAGGATGAATTTCAGGATCAGGGTTAGCACAGGCAAAGACAATCGGATTCTCTGCCATGGTTTGCAGCTGTTCAGCAGACAGCAGGTTAGGGCCGGAAAGCCCAAGAAACGCATCGGCATCCACAATAGCATCGTCCAGTTGACGACGGTCGGTGTCTACTGCAAACAGGGCTTTGTACTGGTTCAGGTCATCACGGTCTGTATGGATAACCCCTTTACTGTCCAGCATCAGGATATTTTCTGGTCGCATGCCACAGCTGATCAGCAATTTGACACAGGCAATGGCTGCCGAGCCAGCCCCCAGGCAGACCAGTTTGGCTTCTTCTATTTTTTTGCCAGCAATATCCAGTGCATTTAACATACCGGCAGTCGTTACAATGGCGGTTCCGTGCTGGTCATCATGGAATACCGGAATATCGCATTCTTCTATCAGGCGTCGTTCAATTTCAAAACACTCTGGTGCTTTAATATCTTCAAGATTGATTCCGCCGAAACTACAGGCAATACGTTTTACAGTATCAATAAAAGCCTGAGCACTTTCTGATTCCACTTCAATATCAATGGAATCTACACCGGCGAAGCGTTTAAACAGCAACGCCTTACCTTCCATCACCGGTTTACTCGCCAGAGCGCCAAGATTACCCAGCCCCAGAATAGCGGAGCCATTACTGATGACCGCTACCAGGTTGCCTTTGCCGGTGTATTTATAGGCGTTTTCAGGGTCAGCAGCGATTTCACGTACAGGCTCCGCAACGCCCGGACTGTAGGCCAGGGAAAGGTCTCTGGCCGTTTCCGCTGGCTTGGTCAGCGCAATTTCAATTTTGCCGGGTTTAGGAAGAGCGTGATAATCAAGAGCCGCTTGCTTCATAATGTTTCTGGTCCAACCTACTCAAGAACAGGGAGAGCTTCAATCAACGGAATGGTCAAATTACTTTGATTGATAACGAAAAGGCAGAATATAGGAACCCTATTTTGCGAACAAGCTCAGGTTGGTTAAGAAAAGTATATATACAGATCAAATTCCACGAAATGGAACCAAATTACTTATCACTGCAACGGTTTAAATACAGTCTCACCAACTTTTACGAGTCATGCTTTTTCAGGGTGTGGAAATAATAGATACATCAAACTGGAAAGAAGGGGGGGAGAGTCAGAACTCCCCCCCTTCTGAGATCAATCAAACGATGCGGCCTTAATAAAAGCGGGACGTTGTTGAATACGCTTCAGGTAAGCCTGAATATGTGGATAACTGGCAATAATTCCCTGCATCTGGGCAAGCATTAAAACTGTACTCATCATAATATCAGCAGCGGTAAAATCTTCACCGCAGAAATAACTGGAATCAGCCAGTGTCTGGTTGATGTAACTGAAATCCAGTTCGGCTTCTTTCTGTGCATAACCAAAAACAGGTGCGCTTTTATCTTCAATGCTGCCCAGAAACAGGCTCAGTATAACCGGCAGCATCGCAGAGCCTTCGGCAAAATGCAGCCACTGCAAATAGCCAGGGTAGTCAGCATCTGTTTTTGCAGGACGCAGAGAATCAGGAGCATACTGGTCGAGCAGGTACTCAATAATCGCTGCTGACTCAACCATTACATTGTCGTTTATTTCAACAATGGGAGCCTTACCCAGTGGGTGAATCTTCCGCATCTCAGCCGGAGCCAGGCGGGTGGCCGGATCCCGGTCATAAGAGACGACGGTGTATTCAACTCCCAGTTCTTCCAGTAACCAGATAATACGGGTGGATCGTGACTGCTTCAGATGATGAATTTTTATCATAATTATACTCCAGGGTTGTTATTACAAAGCATTGCTTAATATTTTTCCGGATACTTCCAGAGTGATATTTTTCTTCTCACCAAGAGCCGTCATCCCGTGCCTTTCCAGCTGATCAACCAGTATCGGAATATCCTGTTGTGTCATGCCATAATCGCTCAGGCGAGTCTTAATCCCCATTGATTCAAAGAAACTCCGGGTTTTACTGATAGCCAGACTGATCCTTTCGCCCTCACTCCCCTGCTGAACATCCCAGACTCTTGCAGCGTATTGCAGAAGCTTTTCAGCTTTCTGCTCGCGCATTTCTTCCATCAGCGATGGCAGGACAATCGCCAGTGTTCTGGCATGATCAACACCGTGCAAGGCAGTAATTTCATGACCAATCATATGAGTCGCCCAGTCATGGGGAACCCCCTGACCAATCAGTCCATTCAAGGCCTGGTTGGCAGCCCACATAATGGTAGAGCGAACCTGATAGTCTTCCGGTTGCTTCAATACCTTCGGTCCTTCGCTGATCAGGGTGCTTAACAGACCTTCTGCATAGCGATCCTGTACATGAGCACCGTCACGAACCGTCAGGTACTGCTCCATAATATGGACAAAAGCATCAACAACCCCGTTTGCTGACTGACCTGCCGGCAGACTGTAGGTAGTTTCAGGATCAAGAACGGCAAAGCGCGGATAAACCAGTGGGTTCAAAAACGCCAGCTTGTCACTGGTCTCCCTGCGGGTAATCACGGAGCCACTATTACTTTCAGAGCCGGTTGCAGGCAGGGTCAGTACGTTCCCTGCGGGTACCACCTGGCCCAGTTCAGCGCCTTCGCTGAGAATGGTCCACGGGTCGCCCTCAAAGTGAATGGCAGCTGCTATAAACTTGGTGCCGTCAATCACTGAGCCACCACCAACAGCCAGCAGAAAATCGATCTTTTCCCTGCGAGCCAGTTCCACAGCCTGCATCAGGTTTTCGTAAGTCGGGTTTGGCTCAATACCGCCAAACATCTGTACTGTGTGGCTTTCCAGTGCTTTCAGCACCTGGTCAAGAGTTCCGTTCTTTTTGATGCTACCGCCACCATAGGTGATTAATACACGGGCATCAGCCGGTATTTCAGAGGCAATAGTGGCGATCTGACCTTTACCAAAATGAATGCGGGTCGGATTATGGAAAGTAAAGTTATTCATTTGTCGTCTCTCAGGCCAGCTTTACCAGCATCTTGCCAGTGTTTTTGCCGCTAAATAATCCCATAAAGGCTTCAGGTGCAGACTCAATGCCTTCAAAAACGGTTTCCCGATAATGGATCTTCTCTTCAAGAATCCACTGACTCATCTGTTGCACAAAAGCGGGGTATTCATCCCAGTGTTCAAAGACAATAAAGCCCTGAACCTTGAGTTTCTTAATAATAATCTGTGCCAGATTGGTCGGGCCCGGTACCGGAGCCTCAGCATTGTATTGATCGATCATGCCGCATATTGCAATACGTCCATGGTCATTCATTACATTGAGAGCCGCTTCCAGATGCGCGCCACCAACATTTTCAAAATAAACGTCAATCCCGTTTGGACAAGCAGCTTTCAGATCGGCAGACAGGTCTTGGCTGGTTTTATAGTTAATGACTGCGTCAACACCCAGCTCACTGGTCAGGTACTCAGCCTTAACGTCGGAACCGACACTGCCAACGACAAAACAGCCTTTGAGCTTGGCAATCTGGCAGACAATCGACCCCACGGCACCAGAAGCGGCTGAAACAAAAACATTGTCGCCTTCTTTCAGTTCGCCAATTTTTAACAAACCGGTATAGGCGGTCATACCAGGCATACCGAGTACGCCGAGAAACGCCTGCTCAGGAACTGGTGATTCAGGCAGGGGTTGGAGGTCTTCGCCCTTGCTGATGTAATATTCCCGCCAGCCACTCATGTGAGCAACCTTCTGCCCGACGGTGAAAGCCGGATTATCAGACTCGACCACTTCACCAACCGCTCCCCCCTCCAGTACGGCACCCAGTGCAAATGGCGCTACATAACTTTTGCGTTCAATCATACGACCACGCATGTAGGGGTCGACTGACATCCACAGGTTTTTGACCAGCACTTCACCTTTTTTCACTTCCGCAACAGGCGTTGAAACCAGTTTGAAATCTTCTGCAACAGGCATACCTGACGGACGGCGTTGTAAATGGATTTCCTGATTACTTTTAATGTACATAACAGTCACCTCAGTTTTTTATTACTCGACTCTGATCGTGTTTAGAGGCGAATTTACTCTTCTGTTTGCCATGCTTCCAATACATCTAAAGAATACATATTATGCGTTCAGGTAATATTCTGGATAATGCATAATAGAAACGAAAGCCTGCTTCGTTCAATATACGTCTAAAGTCGTAAGAATGAGCGTTAATTTAAAATTGAGCAGCTCATACCAGAGGGCGCAGAAACACTTAATCAACTTGCAAGGAATATTCTTAATGCATTTGCACAATATTGGAGTGAGCTATGCCTGATAGATTGTCAGGGAGCGACCTTAATCTTTTGCCTGTACTGCATGTACTTCTTGAGGAGCGTAATGTTACCAGGGCCGCCGGCAAGCTAAATCTGTCTCAGTCAGCAATCAGCAGGAGCCTTGGTCGACTCCGAAAACTCTTTAATGATCCGCTTTTTACCCGGACTCCAAAAGGGCTTAACCCAACTCCGAGGGCTGAAGCACTGGCGGCGCAGTTACGACTTTCGCTCTCGGACATTGGTCGACTGATTGCACCAGCTGAGTTTGACCCTGCGTCGACCAAACGCCTGTTCCGCTTGTCGACAACAGACTATGGCGCACAGATCTTTATTCCTCCGGTAATCCGTCGCATCCATCGTGAAGCCCCCGGAGTTGACCTGGAGATCATCCCCTGGCATGAACACCTGATTAACGAGCTTGACCAGCAAAACATTGATATCTCGACCTGTGCAGTCAGCGATGCACCTGCTGCGGTTCACGGGCGAGGCCTGGGGAAAGACCAGTTTGTCTGTGTCATGAGCCGGAACCATCCGTTGTTAGAGGGGGACTTCACGCTTCAAGCCTATGCTGAAGCCTCCCACGCATTGATAACCATGGGAGGCGAACGAAAAGGGCTTGTTGACTACACACTGGAGAAATACGGTTTACAACGAAGAATTGCTCTCAGGGTGCCACATTTTGTCGCTGCGTTTGCTCTGGTGGCAGATACCGAATTGATATTGACCGTTCCCTACTGCCTGGCAAAAATCTGTGCGGCTGATCATGGATTGGAAATTATTCCATTTCCTGCGGAACACGAAGGGTTAACTTATTCACTCATCTGGCATGAGCGATTTATGCGGGATCCAGGCCATATCTGGCTCAGGCAGTTGATGTATGAGGAATTAACCAGAACGATTGCCCTGTGGCATACTCCCCCCTCAGCATCACATTAATTGATGCGTTTAATGGCAAGGGAGTGGTAGATACCCATAACCCAGGGTTTGTACTTTTTAGATCCACGCTTGCGTCGGGAGCTTTCCATCACCCAGCCACGGGCTTCAATTTTCCGGCCAATCGCATTTCTCAGCCAGCGTTCATCGGCTCCGGACTTGAGTACGCGCAGTACCATAGGTCCGTCCAGGTCAACCCAATAGTAATCGCTGTCGCGGGGCGCACGAACCGCCATGACAATACTGCTGACCAGATGAAAGCCTGAAGTTATAGATTGCTGACTGATATCAAGAACAGGCTGCTTTGACCACACGCCACGCCCCGCCTTTCGGGCATCGTTTTCCCGTTCGGAAAAGCAGTCGTTATAGGCACTGTGATCATCGGGGAACAGCTGGAAGGCCAGCCCGTTTTCCAGCAGTATGGCTTCTAAAGAGCGGCCGTCCGGCATAAACAGGTGTGCCAGCACTCTGCCATGCTGATCCTCCCCGCGCTCGGCTCTCTGCATCTGCAGTCTGGAAGAGCTTTTCAACAACCCTCGCAGAACTTCCGTCGCCTGATCGCCAAAAGGTTCCGGAGCCAGTCCATCATGTGCAACTTCGGGAGCGTTTACAGAGGCAAAGCGTACTTTTCTACCATCCTGAAGCCAGAGTGTATCGCCATCAACGATATAGTCCCAGACAACAGCTTCTGACCTGCCTTTAATAAAACAGTTAGCTTGCGCATCCACTTCCGCCCATGAAAAAGGTATCAAAGTACAACCCAAAAAAAAGGCGCCTACCCAATGGTAAAGCGCCTTTTTTTTAAGCTGCTTTAACAGCTGCCTGCCCCCGGGCAGAATACCCCGAACGAATACGGGGTTGAGTCTGTCCAGGGTAGGCATACTCACAATTACTTGCGAGTGCTGAGCTTGCCGAAACGCTTGTTGAAGCGTTCGATACGGCCGCCGGTATCCATTACTTTCTGGGTGCCGGTGTAGAATGGGTGGCACTTGGAGCACACTTCAATCTGCAGTTCCTTGCACAGAGTGGAGCGAGTCTGGATTTTGTTACCGCAGGAGCAGGTAACTTCGATCTGTTCGTAGTTCGGATGGATTTCCGGCTTCATGATATCTACCTCAAAAAACGCATGCCGCCACTGCACAGCCCCAACATGATGTCGGTTATGGAACAGCACCGCACACAAGCAAGCTGGTATTTTCAGTGTGAAAACACCAGCCCCTGGAAATTGAGGGCGAATCATACCAGAGTATCGGAGTCAAGCAAACCTCCCCTGCCGCCCTTACGGTTCAAGGGCTGGCACCGGATTCACGGACATTGAGGGTACAACCCGCATCAGACTCAGGGTAAACTGCCAGAACCAGTCAAGAGTCCGCTTCATGAGTTCCAGCAACGACATCATTCTCAGCATTGCCGTTCCTACGCCATTGCGTCAGCTGTTTGATTATCTGCCACCCAAAGGGATTGACCCTGTCCTTTTGCAACCGGGCATGAGGGTTCAGGTTCAGTTTGGCCCCCGCAGAATGCTGGGCATTATTGAAGCGATAAAAGACCAGTCCGACTGCCCACCTGACAAACTGCGTCATGCCAGCGGCATTCTTGAGAACAGCCCGGTTCTGCCTGAAAACATTATGAGCCTGTGCCGCTGGGCAGCCAGCTATTACCATTACAGCCTGGGCGAAACCTTATCCCTCGCCCTGCCTCAGGCACTCAGGCAAGGCAAACCGGCTTCAGCAGGCACCATTACACTCTGGAAAAGTGCCTGCGAACTGAACGATGTCCTGAAAAAACAACTGAAAAGTGCAAAACGCCAGTTACAGGCTCTGGAATTAATCCATACGGCCCCGCAAGGCATCAATGAGGTGGAGCTGAAAGAAGCGGGTATCAGCAAAACCATCCTGACCAATCTGGCTAAAAAACAACTGGCCAGCTGTTACGAGCTGGAAGTCCATAACGAACCTTTTTATTCAGCTAGTTATTCAGCTAGTGATTCAGCTAGTGATTCCGTCAGCCCGCTTCTCAGACAAGCTCCCCTGACGCTCAACCCGGAACAGCAGTTTGCCCTGGAAGGCATTCTGGAGACCCCCTCCTTCCACCCGGTATTATTAGAAGGCGTCACCGGCAGCGGCAAAACCGAAGTTTATTTACAGGCCATTGCCGCTACCCTGAAGGCTGGGAGACAGGCTCTGGTGCTGGTGCCTGAGATTGGCCTGACGCCGCAAACCATTGAACGATTCAGAAAGCGCTTCAGGGTTCCGGTGGTGTGTATCCACTCTGGCCTGAGCGACGGGGAACGCCTGCAATCCTGGCTGGCAGCCAGCCGAACCAGCGCAGGTATTTTGATTGCCACACGCTCCGGCGTGTTTACCCCCATGCCGAAGCTGGGGCTGATCATCATTGATGAAGAACACGACGGTTCTTATAAACAGCAGGACACCCTGCGCTACAATGCCAGGGATCTGGCTATCTACCGCGCTAAAATGGCAGACTGCCCGGTCGTCCTCGGCTCTGCCACCCCGTCACTGGAAAGCCTGCAAAACGCCCGCACTGGCCGTTACAGCCATCTTCAGATGAAAAGTCGCGCCGGTGGCGCTAAAGCCCCAACCATTGAATTGCTGGATATTCGCCAGCAGTTGCTGACCGATGGTTTTGCCCAGCCCATCCTTGACCGTATGCAGCGTACTTTGCAGCAGGGGCATCAGGTGATGGTGTTTCTGAATCGCCGGGGGTATGCACCGTCCCTGATCTGTCATGACTGTGGCACTATTTTCGACTGTCCGCATTGTGACGCTCACATGACCCTGCACCGCCAGCCACCGCACATGCACTGCCACCATTGCGATTACCAGACCGCTATCCCCCGGGCCTGCCCGGCGTGTCACAGCAAAAAACTGCAACCAGCCGGTCAGGGGACTGAACGCAGTGAGCAGGTGTTATCACAACTGTTTCCTGATTATCCCGTGTTAAGGGTGGACAGGGACTCCACCCGCCGGAAAGACGCTCTGCCTGCGCTGCTGGATCAGATCAATGAGGGCAAACCCTGCATTCTTCTGGGTACTCAGATGCTCGCCAAAGGCCATCATTTTCCGGGGGTTACACTGGTTGCCATTATCAATGCGGACGGCGGGCTGTTCAGTTCCGACTTTCGGGGACTGGAGAAAACCGGACAGCTGGTCATGCAGGTGGCCGGCCGTTCAGGTCGTGGGCAGATGCCCGGTCATGTGATTATCCAGACGCATAATCCCCAGCATCCGGCCTTGCAGATGTTATCAATGAACGATTTCACACGCTTTGCCAACAGTCTGTTCAGCGAACGACAGCATTTGCGCCTGCCGCCCTGTGGCTATCTGGCCGTATTTCGAACCGAATCCGCCTATACACAGGATGGATTGGCTTTATTAAAACAGTTACGGGAGCGTGTCTTACAACACTTTGGAGAAATGTCGGCGCTTACTCCCCTGGGGCCTCTGCCTGCGATTATGGAAAAACGTCAGGGGCGTTTCCGCCAGCAGCTGCTGCTTCAGTCCAGCGAACGACCCATTCTACATCGGGTTCTGAACGATCTGGTGGGTTATCTGGACGGTTTAAAACTGCCAAGACACCTGCGCTGGACGCTGGATGTTGATCCTCAGGAGATGACCTGAAACGCTTATCTTTCACAACATCCGAGCCATCGCCTGCATCTGTCCCCGCTGGAAGTTCTGCATGGCCGATGACCGGGCAAAATCCAGATAAGCCCTGATCTCGTTATCAGGCAGGCTGCGATAAGTGTAGAGGTAGAGGTTACGCATCTCATCACTGATGCCTTTGCGTATGGCCGGTTTTTCTCTGGCCTTGAGAATTTCCGGCGGACGCACGGCATACCCTTCCTGCATCGGCATGATTTCACGCAGCAGACGCTGAGCCCCCACAGACGCACTGGCCACCAGTTCGGTACCCAGTTCTTCGGCATCCATAGTTTCCATCAGTTCTTCAATCAGGCGAATCCGACTGGTGCGGGGTAACTGCTGCCCCAGCTTTTCTTCAATATACCCCTGCATACGCAAACGGTTGGCAGGGTCATTAGCAGCCATTTCAAGGGACAGCACCTTTTGCCCCAGATTGGAATTATACCAGTCCAGAAGCCTCAACAACTCTCCGACACTCAACGCCTCATCCAGCGTTGCCAACATGGACGACCGGTAAAATGATGCACTATAGCGAACCTCGACCACTTGATTGACTGTCTTGACAACCACTTCCGGCAAGGTGTACTTCCCCGTCTCCAGGGTCATGCTGGCACGTATCCAGTCCAGCTGACGCTCGAGACGGGCGTTATCATAGAGTTCATTCAGAAGAATCTGTTTATCGGCGGAGAGTGTCTGACCAGACGACAGCAACAGTATGATCAGCGCAACAGCAAATCCTTTTCTGTGTACGCACATAAGCAGGCCATAGTTAGAGTTGTTTAAAAAAAAGGTGACAACTTTTCCAACAATAACGCCAAGCAGGGCTAGTCGTAAAGTTTCGACGTGATAGCCGTTACTGCCGTTTCTACCCTGAGGATTCTTGATCCCAGATGAATGCGTTCAAAACCCGCTTCCTCCAGCTTTTCAACCTCGTAAGGTATAAACCCACCTTCCGGGCCAATCGCCAGTACCACTTCATCCGAAATCTGGTGTGGACAGGAAATGCCTCCCACCGGGTGCGCCACCATGCCCCGCTTGCCTGCGACCATAGCGGGCAGCCGGTCTTCCACAAACGGTTTGAAGCGTTTTTCCTGAATCACTTCCGGCAATACCGTGTCACGAGCCTGCTCCAGCCCCAGCACCAGTTGTTCATGAACCTTTTCTTCCGACAGCCAGGGCGACTGCCAGAAGCTTTTTTCAACCCGGTAGCTGTTCATTAAGACAATGCGCTTCACCCCAAGGGCGGTTAGATGTTGGAGGCTGCGTTTCAACATCTTGGGCCTGGGCAGCGCCAGCAATACGGTGAGGGGCAAAGCCGCTGGCGGCTGTTCTGTCAGGATCACGTCCATTTCCATAGCATCCGTCGACAAAGCTGTGATGGTTCCTTCCCCCATCAGACTATTGACCAGACCAACCCGCAGCGTGTCACCCACCTTTGCCTGATGAACACTCAGTACGTGTTGCAACTGCCGCCCCTGCAGTTTAACCAGAGAGTCCGATACAAAGTCATCAGGTGTCAGCAACAGTAAATTCATAAATGCGCAAAATCAGTAAAGTGATCAAATTGGACGCTTATTGTCCGGATTTACAGTCAGGGAGCAAGTCACACACCCCTCTGCTCTGATTGTTGAAGAATGGATTCTGGCTACTGCAATGGAACGGCCAGAAAATGTTTATAACTATAATAACGTCAGCATGGAAATAAGGTTCTACAGGAGCACGAACATGATAAAAGGATTTTCTGACACGCTGTCATCCGGACTGGGGGCAAAGGGAAAGGATATTAAAGGTCTGCTGACCGGCAGCGTCAGTTTACTGGGCAAAGATGCCGACATCTTTAAACTGGCTTTTCGCATGACCCTGTTCAAAACCATAGCCATGACAATGTGCCTTGCCTGTGTCTACTACTTCATGATTGCGCAGGACTATTTAACAGGAATGCTGTTAATTCTGCTCACCCTTATGGCCGGGCCGGTATTTTCATTTATTCAAATGAGGTACAAAGCCGTTGGGTCATGGATGATTTACGATATTCTACAGGGAAAAGACACCGATATACCCAGTGGTGCCAGGGCTATAAAGGGCATGGGAGTCTCTTTATTTCTCTATTCAATTATTGACTATATGGTCAGATCAAAAAGCTCTGAAGGCTCTGACGAAGACTCAAATACAGGCAGTCACTTTTTTACCAGCCTGTTATTGGGTGTTTTCAGTGAAGTCTGGGATCTGGTAAAAAATTTCTCCATACCCGCTATTGCGATTGATCAGTCAAGCATTCGACAGATACCGGAGAAACTGTCACTTGTTAAGAAAAACGTTCCGGGAGCCCTGGTGGGCGTGCTGGGTATTGACCTGATTGGCAGCCTTATTGGCTCTCTTTCTCTGGTGTTGTTTCTCCCTGCCCTGGCTTTGGGGGCAGGAGCTGGCTATTTTGGTCACTCCCTGTTTCCGGAAAACTGGCTGATTCTGACAGAAAACAATGAGGTCGCTGTTAATACACTGCCAATATTTATATTGTTATTCATCAGCTTTGTCCTGTATTCGCTGTTCACATCCATTGTCGACATCGTTAAAACCTCCTATTTCACAACGTTTTACATAGCGCTCACCCGTCCCGATAGCATTCAGGAAGGCCTGAGGGCAAAGGTAACTCATTATCTTGATTACGAAGGCAAAACAGAGAACTACACGTTCTTCAAAAAACAAGTTCCGGAAGATGAAAAAGGCTATGACTTAAATACACAGACAGGTGATGACCAGAAAATCATTAACCGGCTGGCCAATACATTTAAAGCCAATATCAATAAAGGCATGGAGAAAGAAAAAATCCATCAGGCTCTGTTAAAAAAGGGATATTCCAAAGAACAACTGAATGCAGCCTTCAAGCTTTATCAGGCGTATCTCAAAAGAAATAAAGCGTAAGCAGCCATAAACAAGGTTTCGCCCTTCTGATCTCAGAGAAGGGCTACACCTTTGCGGTATTCATCAATGATGATATCAATTTCGGCCAGCAGCCTGCGCGCCAGCTGTTTGTCATCCATTTCGGCGATGGCCGCTTTCAGGTCATCAAGGTCTTCAAACCCTTCTGACAGAAGCGATTGCAGGGGGGTCAGGCAGAATTCCCGGGCAATGGTATTCAGCTCATGCAGAATCACCTCGAAAGGCACTTCAAAGGGATTAAACTCCCGGGTAATCTTTCGTTCGGCATTCTGACCCGATGGGTTGCCGCCTGAAGGCTGGGGATATAACATACTTCCTCCCTGAGTACTGCAGCTCATTTATGTAGCTATCACATAAACACAATAGACAAATATCAGCCGCGCAGGCTGCCAATTGCATGACTGACTCCTGCCATGAAAAAACAGTCTTGAAAAGCAGTCAAAGCACTGACAGAACGGGTTAGTCAGAACCGGAAGGCTTCAGCTTTGAAAAAATAATGCCCGCTTCAAACAGCAGCCACATGGGAATCGCCAGTAACGACTGGGAGATCACGTCCGGCGGTGTCAACAGCATACCTGTAACGAAACAGCCCACAACGATATAGGGTCGCTTGGCTTTCAGGCTTGCAATGGTGGTTATGCCTGACCAGACCATCAGAACCGTCGCTACTGGTATTTCAAACGCCAGCCCAAAGGCAAAAAACAGTTTAAGAATAAAATCCAGATAGCTATTGATATCGGTCATCACCGTGACCGACTCAGGCCCCACACTGGTAAAGAAAGCAAAAATCAGCGGAAACACCACGTAATAGGCAAACGCCATACCCAGATAAAACAGCACCACGCTGGCCACCAGCAGGGGAACCGCCAGACGCTTTTCGCTGCTATACAGACCCGGCGCGATAAACGCCCAGATCTGGTGCAGAACATAAGGAATAGACAGAAAAAAAGACAGCACCAGCGTCAGCTTGAACGGTGCCAGAAACGGCGAAGCCACCTCAGTCGCAATCATTGTGCTGCCTTCCGGCAAATGAGTTCGCAGGGGTTCGGACACGTACAGGTAAATATCGTTGGCAAACCAGAACAGACCAATAAAGACTACCCCGATCACCAGCAGGCTGTGCAGTATCCGACGACGTAACTCCAGCAGGTGCTGCACCAGAGGCTGTTCTTTATCATTTTCGGGTTCCGGAGCTTCGCTCATAAAGCAGGTTTCTTGTCGTCTGGATGGTCTTCACGGGGGTTGCTGGCTGGCGTTTTTTTCGGGCCAGCACGTTCGCTGTCCACTGCATTCCTTGAGTGCTCATTGGAAGATTCACCCAGGGATTCATTCAGGGAGGCCTTGGCTTTCTTCAGTTCCCGCATGACATTTTCATTGTGAATCTGTCGTTTCATCTCTTCGACATTCAATTCACGCTCCAGCTCCTCCTTCGCGTTTTGAAAGCTGCGTCGCAATTTGCCTACCCAGTAAGCGGTGGTACGAATCACAGCAGGAAGTCGCTCTGGCCCAAGTACCACCAGAGCGATTACAGCAATCAACAGAAGTTCTGAGAAACTAATATCCAACACCAGCTACCTCGTCAGGTTCACATTGGATAAAAAGATCAAGTGTTTTTCCTGTCCTTTTCATCAGCAAAAGAGGCATCTGCCTGATCTTTCCTGTGCTCCGCTTCCACGCTTTTTACATCCTGCTCCTTACTGCCTTCATCGGTGTGTAACGCTTTCTTAAACCCCTTGACAGCACTGCCAAGGTCACCACCCAGTCCTCTGAGCTTTTTGGTGCCAAACAGCATCACCACGATCAACAGAATGATTAACAACTGCCACAGGCTGATTCCACCTACGCCCATAATTACTTCCTCCTTTTTAATCAAGTTAATCGAGCTACTGCCCCCTGGAAGCCTTTTCTTCCAGTCCGGACAAACCAAAACGGCGTTCCAGCTCCCGCAATACATCGTTATGTGACAGACCAAGATGAGACAGCATGACCAGCGAGTGAAACCAGAGGTCAGCCGTTTCACAGACCAGATCCGACTTTGCTCCACCGGCTTCACAGGCTTTGGCAGCAATTATGGTTTCCGCCGACTCTTCCCCAACCTTCTTAAGAATTTTATCCAGCCCGGCCTTGTGCAGGCTGGCTACATAGGAAGCATCCGCTTCTGTGGTACGTCGCTGTTCCAGAACCTTTGCCAGCTGATCCAGCACATCACTCACTGCCTGTCTCCCCGTTCTTCCCATAAATCGCTTCCGGATCTTTCAAAACAGGTTCCACTGTCACCCACTGACCCTGTTCCAGACGACTGAAGTAGCAGGACTCACGCCCCGTATGACAGGCCATTCCCCCCACCTGCTCCACCAGCATCAGAATAGAGTCTCTGTCGCAATCCAGCCGCAACTCTTTTAGCCGCTGCACATGACCGGATGACTCCCCCTTGCGCCACAGTTTCCCTCTGGAGCGGGACCAGTATATGCCACGCTGTTCTTTTACCGTTAATGCCAGTGCTTCCCGATTCATCCAGGCCTGCATCAGCACCTTGCCGGTTTTCCAGTCCTGGGCAATGGCGGCCACCAGGCCATCTTTGTTCCAGCGAACCGTGTCCAGCCAGTGATGATCACTCTGTTCAATCAACGACTCAGAAGCCATACACCCGCCCCTCCCATCATAACCCCCTGCCAGGGGATGACACTGGCCCAGCCGGGTTCAAACAACAATGCACCACCAGCCAGCACCAGACCAGCCCCCAACCATTTTAGCCACGTCTTGCGACGTTCGGCCTGCTTATACATGTCCATCATGTTCTGCTGATGCTCAGACAACTGTCTCAGGCTGCCCAGGGCATTCTGAGCCATGTTCGGTACGCTCAGCATCCAGTCTGCCGCATTCTTTTTAATGGATTTGGCAATGCCCAGCGGCCCTACCTGATCCTTCATCCATTTTTCCAGAAACGGCTGGGCGGTTGCCCATAAGTCCAGATCAGGATAGAGCTGCCGCCCCAGCCCTTCCACATTCAGCAGGGTTTTCTCCAGCAATACCAGTTGTGGCTGAACCTCCATGTTAAACCGCCGTGCAACCTGAAACAGCCTGACCAGCAAATGCCCGAAGGAGATATCTTTTAACGGTTTCTCAAAGATGGGTTCACACACAGTACGAATAGCCGCTTCCAGCTCGCCAACCGCTGTATCTGGGGGTATCCAGCCGGAATCCACATGCAGCTGGGCCACCTTGCGATAATCCCGCTTGAAGAAAGCCAGAAGGTTCGCCGCCAGATAGTACTGATCTTCCGGTTCCAGTGTCCCAATAATGCCGCAGTCAATACCAATGTATTTAGGCTCCGCAGGGTTGTCGATATCCACAAAAATATTGCCGGGGTGCATATCCGCATGGAAAAAGCGATCCCTGAACACCTGGGTAAAAAAGATTTCAGTGCCGCGCTCCGCCAGCTTCTTCATATCCGTACCCCGTGCTTTCAGGGTTTTAATATCCGATATGGGGACACCATAGATACGATCCATCACCATCACCCTTGAGCGACAGTAATCCCAGTGAACCTGCGGTACATAGAATAAGGGTGATGCCAGAAAGTTACGACGCAACTGCGAAGCATTGGCCGCTTCCCGCAGCAGGTCCAGCTCATCCAGAATGGTTCGTTCATAATCCCTGACGACATCCATGGGCCGTAACCGTCTGGTCTCACGAACCAGGGTCAGCAGAATGCGGCTGAACAGATACATCAGGGCAATGTCTTTGCGAATCACCTTTTCAATATCAGGCCTGATAACCTTGATCACCACTTCCTCGCCAGAATGCAGCTTCGCGCTATGCACCTGGGCCACCGAAGCGGATGCCATGGGTTCATGATCGAAGCGGGCAAAGAGTTCATCGACCGGCCTGCCAAGGTCTCTTTCAATGATGTCTACCGCCTCACTGCCGGGAAAAGGTGGTACCCGGTCCTGCAATAGCGCCAGTTCGTCACTCACATCTTCTGGCAGCAGGTCACGACGAGTGGAGAGCAGTTGACCAAACTTGATAAAGATAGGCCCCAGGGCTTCCAGTGATTTTCTCAGGCGAACGCCTCTGGCGTCATGGTTATGAATAAACAGACGCCACGGCAATAAACGAACAAACCACCTTGCCAGAAAAGGCAACCGCTCCGGATTCACCAGTTCATCCAGACGATAGCGGGCAATAGCGCCAATGATTTTCAGTAAACGGGTTAACTGCAACACCCTTCACTCCCGTTCCTATTATTAACTGTGTTCATGGCTGACCATGCGCCCAGATTTATTTATGTTTCGATTTTATCTGCTCTTCCAGAGCAGAGACTCGTTTGGCTAATTCTTCGGTGCGGTCTTGTAAAGCGTTCACTTCAGACTGTGCAAACTCCCTGTCTGCCGGAGAAGGCAACACCTGTAACTCTTCCTGAAGATAGTCCGGCACCTGACGGACAGACCGTTGAAACAGCTGCTGAAGCCCATCGGATACACGACGAACCCCTTCTGATACCGCGTGCCCGGCAACATCACCCAGATAGCGACACACCAGACCTTCCCAGTCCAGCTCCATGCCTTTGTGTATTTCCCCAAGATCAGCAATCAGGGTTTCATCCCCTTCTGTCTCCAGTCCGGCCACGTCTTCAAAGGTGGCAAAACGTCGCCCTGCCAGCTCCATAAACGACACCAGGGAGCCTTTAATTGTGGCATCCACCTCACCTTCGTGGTAACCAGCCAGACGTATGCCGTAGGATTCAATCCACAGCCAGCAAGCAAAGTCCGGCTCCAGACATTCCACCCGAAGCACTGATCCCTGGTGCCTGCCTAACCGTTTTATGGTTACCGGATCAAGCGTAAGCGTCTTGTTGACCATTGCTTCGATGGAAGCCAGCAAGCCTGTTTTAATGGAAGGATCAAGCGAACACTCTGGTTTTGAAGAAAGCCGTTCTGCCATCAGGGCTTGACTCCCTTATGCAAGGCAACAATGCCACCGGTCATGTTGTGATACGTGGTATTCACAAAACCGGCGTCTTTCATCATCCTTTCCAGTGTGTCCTGATCCGGATGCTTGCGAATGCTTTCTGCCAGATATTTATAGCTCTCGGAATCATTGGCAATCAGCTTGCCCATTACTGGCAGCAGATTAAAAGAATACGTGTCGTAAACCTTGGTCAGAAGCGGGTTGCGGGTTTTGGAAAACTCCAGTACCAGTAATCGCCCGCCCGGTTTCAGAACCCGACACATGGACGCCAGTGCAGCCGGTTTGTCGGTCACATTCCGTAGACCGAAGGCAATGGTGATACAATCAAAGGTATTATCCGGAAAGGGCAGGCATTCAGCATTGGCCTGAACGTATTCAATATTGCCAGCCAGGCCATCATTCACCAGTCGGTCGCGCCCGACTCTGAGCATGGACTCATTAATGTCCGCCAGAACCACCCGGCCATTGTCGCCCACCCGACGGGCAAACTGTTTCGCCAGATCACCTGTTCCACCCGCAATATCAAGCACCTGATGCCCACGCCGGACCGCAGACAGCTCAATGGCAAACCGCTTCCATAGCCGGTGAACCCCCATGGACATCAGGTCGTTCATCACATCGTAACGAGTGGCAACTGAGTGAAAAACACCCGCTACCAGGCTTTCTTTTTCGTCAGGAGGCACTTCTCTGAAACCGAAGTGGGTTCTTTCCTGATCCCGAACGTTTTGTCGAACCTGATGAGTTGTCTGGCGGCCACCGTCATTATTATTGGGTTCTGACGATGGTCTCCCGCTGTCATGGCTGCTGGTCATTTACTCCCCCGACTCATAAAGACACGATTCAATCCACTTGATTAATAGCCTGTGCCTGATACGCAGCTTTACGAGACAAACATGCGTATAAATGCGGGGTTCATTGTATATGAATCACAGCGAGAGTGTAGGGGGAAAATCCAATCACATCACATAAGTTTTACCACAGACACTTCCGGATCACGGCTGGCACCGGCCGCATGAAGCTGGCGCAGATAATCTTCCCAGTGACTGTCCTGATTCACACACAGGTCGTAAAGATAGTCCCAGCTGAACAGGCCGCTGTTATGGCCATCATCAAAAATCAGCTTGATGGCGTAGTTGCCCACCGCTTCAATGCCTGTGATCACCACATTCTTTTTACCGGTCTGCAGCACCGGCTTGCCATGCCCCTGAACTTCTGCCGAAGGACTGAGAACCCGGAGCAATTCGCAGGAAAGCTTAAAGCGCTGTCCATCGCTGTAGGTCAGCTCCAGTTCTCTGGAGCGTTTGTGCAGGTTAATGGCTGAGGGGACAGGGGGTGTCATCGTGATTTTCTTCCGCAAAACAAAGAGGATTCGGTAAGCTGGCACTATATCACCTGACTCAGCTACTGCCGAAGTTAATTGTCAGGAGTCATTTGTTATGCGTGTACTCAATGCAATAGTCTCGATAAGGCAATCTGATAAACCTCATTCCTGTTTCTTTTACCTATTGCGAGAACATTGACTGTTATGGTTTTATCCGATACTGATTGACATCCTCCCCGCCCTGAAGGACGGGGATTCCTGTTCGTCACCAAACAGGCTTCCTGCTTCGACACGCCTTCTCTAGATTGCAGCTAGGCTGCAACCCCCGTTCCAGTCGCTCCACAGGCCAACCCCGCCAGCCCGGCGGTTTTGATATTGATTGCCGCATTAATATCCCTGTCGTGAAGGGTATTGCACTTCGGGCATTTCCATTCACGGATAGACAACGGCAAACTTTCATGGATGAATCCGCAACTGGAGCAACGCCTGGAGCTGGGAAAGAATCGGTCTATCTGAACAACAATCCTTTCTGCCCACTCGGCTTTGTACTGCAACTGCCGTACAAATTCACCCCAGTTTGCATCAGCTATATGCTTTGCCAGTTTTGGATTTTTGATCATGCCTTTCACATTCAGGGACTCTACACAAACAACTTGGTTCTCGTTAATTAGTTTGCGGGATGCTTTATGAGTAGCATCCATCCGGCAATCAGCTATTTTCGCATGAAGGCGGGCAACCTTGAGCTTTGCTTTAGCTCGGTTGTTACTGCTTTTCTGCTTTTTCACCAGCTTACGCTGAAGGTAGGCGAGCTTTTGCTCGTAACGCTTGGTGTGTCTTGGATTACCGGATTTTTGGCCGTCTGAAGTGACGAACAGATCATTTAAGCCTAAATCAATGCCCACTGTCTTGTTAGAAATAGGCATTGGTTTAGCTTCAAACTCGCACAGCATGGATACAAAGTAGCGTCCAGCTCTGTCTTTGCTGATGGTTATGCTGGAAGGCTCTGACGATAGCTCTCTGCTCCAGCGGATATTCAAAGGCTCTTTGCTTTTAGCTATGAATAGCTGACCTTCTTTGTACTTGAAAGCAGAAGCGGCAAAAGTAGCACTCTGCTTTGCGTGTCTCTTTTTGAAAGTGGGGTATTTCGCCCGACCTTCCCAGAAGTTTTTGAAGGCGGTTTGCTGGTGTCGTAGTGCTTGCTGAACAGGTACAGAAGAAACATCTTTCAACCACTGGTACTCAGGGTTCTTTTTCAGCTCTGTAAGCTGCTTCGAGGCGGCATTGTAATTAATACTACAACCATTGTTGTAGTACTCATCAGTACGCCAGCGAAGGATATGGTTGTAAACGAACCGAATACAGCCAAACGTCTGAGCAAGCAAGGTTTCCTGCTCAGGCGTTGGGTAAAATCTGTATTTGAAAGCTCGTTTATTCATGCTTACAAGTTTATATCAAAAAATGTAAAATCTTCAAGTATCTTCTATAAGCAGTCTTCCAGACTGCTCGCTATCCATCCCCGCACTAAAAGTACGGGGTTTTCCGCTAGTTTCGATAACGACAAAAATCTTGTGTCACCAGCTCGGATATTTTATCCAGAACACGACCTTCTCTACCCTCTCTTCCAAAGCAGGCAAAACAGCCGCTTCTCTGGCTGTCCAGATAGTCAGCCATTACGGAATAAAACTGCCAGGTCAAAACATAACTGGCTTCATCCCTGTTTTCTTTGTGATTCAAAAAAATGTTTCTTACTGCTTCAGGGTTGTGGATACTTCTATACAGCTCCGCTGCTACATGCTTTCCAAGATGAAGAGCTAACTTTATATTCTTATCTTTAAAAACAAACATAAAAGCTGCTTTTTTCTGAACCTGGTCACCTGTGAGGCTGGACTGCGCTATCTGCTTATCATAAATATCCTCCGCCTCGATAAGTCCCTCAAGATCAAAGTAGCTGAGATCACTGTGCTTTGAGTGACTGATTGGAAGATTGAAAAAGCGTATACCACTATTCAAGAGTTCACCGGGGTTAAATTCAGGTTTGTGTGCTGCCACCACTTTGTGAAGCTCACAAAGGTTTTCAGAGGTTATAACAGGCGATTCACCCGGTTTCAGTCTTCTTAACCAGCCCAGTATTACTCCCCAGCCTTCAGCCAGGGTTTCGAGACAATGGGGTTCCCGTCTTTCATAAAGCCTTACCCCCCTTTTCTCTGCTCAGCAATTCACCATCTACCAGAAGTCTGGCCAGTTGAGACCGGGGGATACTTTCCAGATATTCAATACCTTTAGCAGGATTGGTGGTGAACGGGACTGAAACTGTCGGCAGGACAGGTTTCTGAGGAATCCCGGCACACCGATGTGCGAGAGATGGTGTCTGATCTCTATGGTCAGGAATATGCCCTGTGTCTCTGGCTTCTTCTGCTTTGCTCAAATCCCTGAGTACAGAAAACTGCATTGTACTACCTAATGTACTACCTGAAACAGGTTCCATCCTCGTCTACCTCCCTCTATGTTAAATCAACCGGTTTCAGACAGGACATTGCCATCTGAATGGTTACAATTAATCGGGTTAGACAGGGATTCGGCAGAAAAGTGCCGCATCAGAGGAAGGTGGGAATAATGGTCTGGGCAGACAGGGGGGTAAGCATTGAACAGATAACGCTGACTTTCGGGAAAAGACGAAAGCCAGCGCGCTGGAATTAAACCGTCATCACAGAATATAACGACTCAGGTCTTCGTCCTGAACCAGCTCACCCAGATGATCATTCACATAAGCCTGAACCAGCTTCAGGGCATCTTTCACCTTCAGCTTGCGGGCCATAGACTTACATCACGGCCCACGCAGCCCATCAACTTGCACGTTTGTCCATCGGCTCAAGAACAAATAGTTTCCGGTTACGACCCAATACCTGCCCCATCAAACCATTCACTTCGTCCAGTGTGATAGAGTCTAGCTGGGCTGCGGCATCTGACAGCTCCTCAATTTTCGCCCCGTCCCCCATCGACTGAGCCAGGGCTGACGTCCAGTACACGGCACTGGCCTGTTGCTGTTTCCGCTTCATCGCAACCATTCTGTGAGCCTGTTTAAACTCAGCCATGGTCATGCCTTTACTGACAAGCCCCTGAACTACGGCATCAGCTCTTGTCGCCAGGTCATCAGCCTTTGTCGGCGCTGTAGTAAAGTTTAGTCGACCGAGATAGTAGGGCTGTGGGTCTCTTGCCAGCAGTTGAGACATGTGAATGGCATACACACCAGAGTTCTCAACACGCAACACTTGTCGTAAACGCTGATTGACGGCAGATTCAATCATTGCCATGACTAGCTGATTACGTTTACTCCACTGAGCATTATGGCTGTACTGAATCTGAACCATTGATTTTGGACTGCTGCCCCACGGGAAGCGCTGCTCCATAGCTTTGTGCTTAGGGCGAACACCCTGATCACGCCAGCCATCATAGGGTAAGGCTTCCAGTTTCTGGAGTGATCCCAGCCAACTGCTGGCCAGCTCTCCCATTTTCTTCACAGGTAGCCGACTACTAATACTGACCACCATGGTGGATGGGTCGCTCAGTAGTCGCTGATCCACCTGTTTCAGGTCATTGGCAGACGGCGCTTCAGCAAGAGATTTTGGTTGCAGTACCAGCGTATCACCATGGTCAAATGCCGCCAGAGTAATCGCATCCATAAAGCGACGCTCTGCTGGAAGATGCTTCATCTGCTGTTTTTGCAAAATCAGAATACGGTTCAGCTGATCCTGACAAAATACAGGTCGCCTCAAACGCATGTTCAGCACTTTAAGCAATGGCTCCAGACTTTCCACAGAGGATTCTCCACGAAAACCATGATGAAGCAGTTCACTATATGGTGAAAGTGACATGTCATATTGCTTATTAAGCGCCATCAGGTCTTTTCGGGAGTACTCCTCAAACCCGCAGGAAAACGGCAGGTTCAGCGCAGTCGATATCCAGTTCCTACCAGTTTCAGTTTCCAGAGAGCGTCCGCCTGCAATTCTCAGATTCAGCTGCACCTGATCACTCAGATCCGGGTCACTGTACAGCAGGATGGTCAAACCATTAGGCAGTACCCACTTTTCTCCGGTTCCGCTGCTGCTTTCTCCCTTCAAATTGAGCAACTGTTTACTGGCTGGCGTTGTTGAGCCTGATGGTATTAAATCAAAATCCACTGCCTGATGCCTGAGCGTGAATGAACCCACTTTACTCCCCAATCCCTGCTCCCAGGCGCTGGCAACCGTTTGTTCCTGAATTTTTTTCCTGTCACTGTCCGGCCCGATCAGTGCAATATTGACCCTTGCTTCCTGCAGCATTGACTGCACAGACGCTTGGAGGTGACTTGGCGTAACCTCTTGCAGGAACGTTGTCACCATCTCCAGTTCTTGATGTTTATCCATCACAGGTAACTGGAAGGAGTCAGCATCCATAATTCTGTTCAACAAATAACGGCTGGAGTAACGCGCGGAAGAAGCACTCTTCCGCGCCAGTTTCTGCAACAATACGTTTCGAACAGCGTCTAACTCGGCCTGAGACACAGGTACCTTTGCCAGCCTGTGAAGTTCACGGGAAAATCGCCTTATACTGTCTTCATAATCACCATCAACGGGATAAAGAATGGCAAGGTGCTGCTGTAAAGACGGCGACAATAAAACGCTCTGTTCACGAATACTGGCTCGGGAAAACTGCTGATGATCCACCATCAACGTCAGGCGCTGGTTCAATATCGCAAGCCATAACTGTTCGATAAAATCCCGCCACTGACTGTTTACCGTATTCATAGGTTCCGACAAGGTGCGTTGAATCATAATCTGGACAAACCGCCCCGGTTGCTCAGCATCAAATATCAAAGCAGTTTTCAGTTTCTCGCCTTTTTCCTGCAGCTTTCCCCATTCCTTTGTGGCCAGCTGCTTTCCTTTTACAGCTGAACCAAAATAATCGTTTATTTGCGTTGCAATTTTGTCTTCATCAAAGCCACCGGCAACCAGCAAAACCATGTTCTGAGGCTGATACCAACGTTCATAAAAAGCTCTGGCCCGGGAAAGCGGAGCATTCCGCACGACTTCAATCAAACCAATAGGGCTGCGAACCGCCATTCTGGTGCCGCGGTAGCGCAAATCATCCAACTCAGAATTAATACGCTGACCAACACCCTGACGAATCCGCCACTCCTCGACGATTACTTCCCGCTCCTTTTCAACAGCCTGCTCATCAAATGTCATGGCAAATGCCCACTGCGAGAGAATATGCAGACCTGTATCAATCTGCTTGTCTGTCGCATCAGGAAGAGATAGCTGATAGGTGGTTGAATTAAAACTGGTAATGGCATTCACATGGGCGCCCAGTGAAATACCTTCCTTCTCAAGTTGGGCAAAGCTCTCCTGCCCCGGAAAATCCTCAGTTCCCTTAAAGGCCATATGCTCTACAAAGTGCGCCAGCCCCCGCTCGTTTTCTGTCTCCTGAAGGGAACCAGCTTTCACCAAAAGTCGCATCTCAACGTTTTTTTCCGATACTGACCGGGGAAGCAGCCTAATCTCCAGACCGTTATCCAGCTGATAGCTGACCATGTCCTTACGAAGCGGCAGCCTCCCTTCAGAAACGATCATTGATTCAGGCTGTTCCGGAGGCGAGGTTTGACACCCGGCCAGCAACACTCCTCCGGCCAGCATAAATATTTGCAGTAACTTCATATTAATTTTCCTGGAGTTCTCGGGCTTCCCGGATTTTATTTGGATAATTAGATTCAAGGTTTACAACGGTATCCGCATACTCGTGCAACTGTGTTTGATGGGTGACCAAAACCACCGCAGATTCAGATAACTCTTCACGAAGCAGAGTCAGCATTTCGATAGCGGCTTTGGTATCCAGTGCCGATGTTGTCTCATCCAGCAAAATCAATTTGGGTCGGTTCAAAAGCAGTCGCCCGAACATAACTCTTTGCTGTTCGCCAGAAGAGAGCCGCTGCTGCCAGCTTCCGCTTTCATCAAGCTCGTCTATAAGGTGTGTAAGCCCAATTCTCTTCAACGCAAATTCACAGTCATGCTGTGAAAAAGATGACCCACATTGTGGATAGGTGATGATGGATTTCAGAGTACTTCCCCCAAGATAAAGCCGCTGTGGTATCCAGAAGGCTTTTTCACTGTGGGCAATTTTACCGTCAAAATTCGGATCGAAACCGCTCAGCGTTCGCAAAAGGCTGGTTTTTCCAAGCCCTGAGCGTCCATGCAGTATCGTCAGAGTTCCCGGAGACAATAACAGACTGACGTTGTTTAACAGTGGCTTGCCATGATTCAGGTGTGTATTGAGTTGTGCCCTCAAAATAAGCTCACCAGCACCGGAAGCCGATTTCACAGGCTTAATACGATGACTGACCTGCTGATCAAGGGTGTCCTCAAATCGACTCAGTCGCTCGATTGTGGCACTCCATTTTGCCAGATCCCGGTAGGCATAAATAAACCAGCTTAATGCTCCGGAAACCTTAGAAAACGCCATCCGGATCTGCATCAGACCACCCAGAAGAATCGTGCCAGAAAGAAACTGAGGCAGTGCAAAAAAGATGGGTGCCATCATCGTGATCTGGGCGTAACCCGTTGTAAAAAATGACAGGTTCCGGTCCCTGATCATCAAGCTGTACCAATTAAGAGCGACCTCCCGAAAACTACCATTCAGGTCATCCCTGTCTCGGCCCTCCCCTTGTTGTCCGGCAATGGCTTCGCTATGCTGGCGACGCTGAACCAGTGCAACACGAAAATCGGCCTCACGCTTTTGTTGTTGAAAATTCAGCTGGTGCAAAGGTTTACCAATGACGTGGGTAATTCCGGTGCCTAACAGGGTATACAGCACACAGACCCAAACCATGTATCCCGGAATCTCAAGATCACCCCCCCCAAGAGGCAATGTGATATTTCCGGATAAATTCCATAAGATGACAATAAAAGAGCCCAAAGTCAGAACCGAGCGAAGAAAAGAGAGCAGTAGTGTTAGAGAGGTTTCAACCAACAGCTTTACATCTTCAGCAATCCGCTGGTCCGGGTTATCCGGTTCTTCCTGATTTAACTGGAGGCGGTAGTGATGACTGTCTTTAGACAACCACCGACGACAAAGGTCTTTTGTCATCCATTCACGCCACTGGATCACCAGTTTTTTCTGCAAATAATCCGAATACACCAATACCAGTATCAAGGCACCGATGATAATGATGTACGACTTCAGTAGTGGATATATTTGAGAGCCATCCAGTTTTTGCAGAGCATTATAAAAATCTCCGTTCCACTGATTTAACTCCACACTGAACCAGACTGAAGAAAGACTGGTAGCCAGCACCACAAAGAGTAAAGCCAGAGAAGGCAATCGCTGACGACTCCACCAGTACGGCTTTATGAGTCGCCAGAATAGCGCCAGTTGATTCATTAGCTAATATTTCCAGAAAAGAAAAGGAGGCCAGAACAGCCTCCGGCTTATTGCAGATTAGAAGTCATATCCAAGCTGAACCCAGAACTGACGCCCCGGAGCAAAGTTGCGATAAACAGTATTCTTGTAAATGAAAGCATCTACGGCATTCTTCCGGTTCAACACGTTATAGACCTCAAAGGAGGCATGCATGCCTTTGCCTGATGCCGGCTTCCACTGCCACTTGGTGTCCCAGGTGAAGGTAGACGCGAAGCGAACTTTGTCGTACTTGGCAACCTTATTACCTGTTTCAGGATCAACAGCAAGTTCATTTCCATGCCGGGTGGCCTGATTACGACTTGCATTCCAATGGAACAAGTTGTACCAAGTCAGGTTGTAAGGCCTGATTTCATGGATTAACTCCAGATTCAAGACCAGGGGTGAGTTAAAATCCGTAGAAGGAAGATCTTTTGCAGCAATAATCTTACCGTCATACCAGACCTTGCTGGCATCGACACTTGACCCGGATTCAAAGCTGCTGTAACCCCGTTCTTTTGGCGTGTTACTTTTACTTTCCTGCCATGTCAACGATAACTTTGCTGAGTGCTCAGCTCCCATAAGTCTGAGTGGGCTGCGATTAGAAACGCTCAGCGTGATGCTGTCATTCTCGCTCTGTCCGCTATTATCAAACTTTCTGATACGAGCTTTACCCGGATCTTTAGAGTCTGGATATTTGTAGTGGCTCTTAACCTCATCGCGCCCCTTCCGGTGTACATAGTTCAGCTGCCAGATACTGTTACCCCATAGTTGCTGGATGCCAGCAGTAAACTCATCGTTATAGGGGGTTTTCAGCTGATCCATCCCCTCGTAGTCTTTGATAAAATTCCAGTCATTGTCAGGGGAGTTCGCGTTGCAGCCGAAATAACAATGCCCCAGACCTCCATTTTGACCTTCATAGAGAGCATAAGTGAGCATGGAACGGCCGTAGTAGCGGTTAGCACCGGCTGTTAGCAAGGTGTTGCCATCGCCAAACACATTCCAGCTACTACTTAAACGGGGCGCTACGTTAGTGCGATTGACGAAGTTGTCATGATCAACACGTACACCAGGGCGAACAGTAACATTACCCCATTGCATTTCGTTCTGTGCATAGACAGCATAACTGCTGTGCGTTGTCTTATAGGTACCTTCCTGAAAAACAGTCACACGACCAAGGGATTGAAAATCCTGAGTACCCCGATAGGTATTTCGATAATAATTCTGATCTCGGATGAATGCTGCGTCGGTGTAATTATATTCAGAGCCAACAGTGACATTGTGCGTCAAACCACCCCACTGGACAGGATCGAAGACTAACTTAGCTTTCGCCGAGGTGGTTTTCTGGACTGACTTCAGATCACCAATACCACCAGAAGCGTAGCTTGTGGGGTTTCTCCAGTCTGAGTAATCATCCAGTTGCACCCAGTAATCGACTTCACTATCGCGCTTATCGACCATATGGTTATAGCCCAAAGACAGCACCAGGGTAGAACGGTCAAAACTATGATCAACTTCCAGGTTAGTGGAATAAGCATTGTGCAGATCACTGTAATCTGAATTCGCCACACCATTCATAAACATATCGGCCTCATAGCCGGAATAAGCCAGAGACCAGTTTACGATCGTACGCGGTGTCGCATACCAGGTGAATTTGGTGAAGGCATTATTGGAAACCCGCTTCTGGTTTTTTGTACCTCCAGCAACATCTGCAATCATAAGGCCTCCCTGACCATCAATGCTCAGATGTTTCCCGGGAACATTCACCATAGGTATTTTCGACTCCCTGCGTGACAGAGAAAGTACAACGCCCAAATCATCGGTGATACCCATTTCATAGTTCAGTCCATAATTCATCTTGCTATATTCAGGCTGAAATCGGGCGGGATTCGATAAATCATTGTTTTCGGAATTAAACTTAAGGTTCCTGTCCACATGGGTTTGATTCCAACTGGATTTTGTCTGCCGGATATAAACGCTTCCCCGCGTATCACCCTGCCAGCTTCTGCTGGTGGCATCCACGACACCTCCGGTAAAGCCACCAAATTCAACAGGGATATTTGAGTCGTATACCGTCAGGCTGTCAATCAGGCGACTATCAATATACATACCCTGTTCATCACTGGCATGACGGGCAGTGGTGACATCATCTGAATCAACCGGATCCAAATCGTTATTAATACTCAACCCATCCAGCAAAAACGCGTTCTGATAAGCAGTGCTGCCATGAATCGAGATATCGGCGGGTTTTATTTCGCCCTGGTTCAGACCACTGTGGCTGCTGTTGGAGAACTTCACGGCAGGATTCGACTTTAATAAATCTGTCAAGTTGCCATCACCTGTTGGCCGTTTCTTAATATCCTGTGCCGTCAATGTATGCTGACTGGTCAAGCCGGCGTCAGCCTTCTCCCTGACGATTACCTCCTGGCTGGAATTATTCGATGCCACAGAATCGGCATACGCCCCCGAAACCAGTGCAAACGTAATCGCACCACTTAATGCTTTTTTCATGATTGGTCCAATTCAGCTCCAGCTTTGACAGGTAATTACCGCCAGAAAAGTGTTATTGCCAGCTCACCCCTTCCTGCCAAAACTATGAATATTATCTATCGCCAGTCCGACTGGGCGAACACTCTATCAGTATCCAAAGTACTGATCAATAATACGAATCATTATCACTAGTGTTTCATTTAATACTTAATTTGTGTACATTACTATGCTGGTAATCTGTTCACCGCCTGATCTTTGCTTGCGATGAAATGATGTTGTTTCCTGATCTTCGTTGTCGCTATGTTGGTAACCCATTGACTATCACCTGCCTTTCAATCTATAGACATATGTCGTTTATTAAAAAATCAACGATTCTGTCGCTACTTATTCTTGCCTTTAATGTTCAGGCGAGTAACACGACCCTGAAAGAGATCGAAGAAGTTGATCAATACGGAATTTCTGCCAGTCAAAAAGCGCAGCCTGAAATTGAGCAACTGGACGACACCAGAAAAATGCAAACGCAGGAAAACCGGCAATTAATTCATGAGCTGCAATTGACCCGCCATTATCAGAATCAGTTAAACCGTCAACTGGAACAACTAAATACCGCCCTTGCAGAGCTGGATCAGCAGAGAGAGATTTTACGAAGAACACGCATGGAACTGACCCCTCTGATGGAACGGATGAATACCGCTTTGAAAACGTTGGTCAAAGCTGATCAGCCGTTTTTGCAGGATGAGCGTAAAGCCCGCCTGGCCAACCTTGACAAACTATTCAACAGTGCTGACCTGAACGAAGGTGACAAACTTGCCCGTCTTCTGGATGCCTATCAGGTTGAACTCAGTTATGGATACAGTGTTGAAAGCTGGCAGGGAATGTTAAACGATGATCGTCTTGTGACCTTTTTACGCATTGGCAGACTTTATTTTTACTATCTCAGCCTGGATGGTAAGGAAGGAGCAATCCATATAAATGACCAATGGGTTTCTCTTCCTGAAAAACAGCTCTCATTGATAAAAACCGCTATCGAGGTTGCCAATGGGCAGCTTGCTCCCGCCATGATGAATGTCCCAGTTGCCCGGGAGAAATAACTATGCGAGTTATCAAAACCCTCAGGCATTGCAAACTTGCCTTAATTCTTTCTTGTGTTTCATGCTTGGCTATTGCCGAAACAATCAACCCGCTGCAAACGGTTCTCGACCAGGTTCGCCAGGGAACATTTAAAGAGCAGAAAATGGCAGACCATCGGGTTGATTCTCTTGAGAGCAGCCTGAAAGCGCTCAATCAAGATCACGACAAACTATCTGGCCAGCTTGATAAGCTGAAAAAAGAAAATAGTATTCTGGAAGACAGTGTGCTTAAGCTGCAGCAGCAGCTAAGAGACCGACGGGCTCAGTTCAATTCCGAAAAAACCAGCCTTGATAGTGTGTTTGAAGGTGTGTCAAATCATGAGCAGGTTTTACTCAATACCGTGGCTCCTCACAGCCTTTGGCGACACGACTCCTCCGGACTTTCTCTGACAAATAACAACGAGATTGGAATTCAGCGTATTGAGCGTCTCTGGAATGCGCTTATGGAGCAAATTGTTCTCACCGCCAGTGAAAAACAATCAACCTCTAAAGTTGTAAAATCTGACGGATCGTTTGCTGACCAGCAAGTAACCGAGCAAGGCCCATTTTCAATCGGCAGCGACCTTGGCTGGCTTACTTTCCTGCCGGCTCAGAAGCAACTCAAGGTACTGATAGAGCAGCCTGATCTCGCGCTAACTGATGGCACTGTCTGGATTGACCCAACTCTGGGGCAACTGTTTAAACATGGTCAACGCAACAACAGCGCCATGGCAAAAATGAAGGCCACCGGCATTGTTGGTATCTTTATTCTTTTGGTTGCACTGGTTTCCATCACTATCGCAGTCAATCGTCTGGCTTATCTGAAAAAAGAAAAGCAGCGAATTGAACGACAGCAACATTCCCCACCTTCGGACGACAACTGTCTTGGACGAATCATCCACTCAATAGAAAAAGGAGGCGAAGAAAGCATTGAGGCCCGGCTAAGTGCAGCCGTACTTATTGAAGTGCCCATGTTGCAAAAAGGAACAGGTACTCTGGGTGTTCTCGCCGGAATTCCCCCTCTTCTGGGACTTCTGGGAACCGTTGGCGGAATGATTAAAACCTTTACCGTTATCACCGAGTTTGGCAGCAACAACACAGAACTCTTGTCCGGAGGGATTGCTGAGGCGCTGCTGACCACTCAATTTGGCCTGATGACCGCGATTCCATTACTTTTACTCCATTGTGCTGTAAAAAATCGCAGCCACGAACTGACTCAGCTTCTGGAGCAGGAAGCAGCACTCCGGGCAGTTTTACACCACGATTCCACACAGAAAGCTCTCAAAGGAGCTGGAGCGTGATTCAGCAAATAGCGTCTTTTTTCGAACATGGTGTTGGGATTATCTGGCTGATCTTACTGCTTTCGTGCGTGATGTGGTATCAACTCCTGCAAGGATTTCTGAAGGTTCGTCGCCATCGGCTGCTCTGGCTCAGGCAGGCAAGTCATCTCTCCAGTCAGTTTAATCAAATGAACAACTGGCAGAAAACAAAACTGAAAGGCGCGTTTCTGGGGCGTGCCGACAGTCAGCTTAATGGCAATCTGGATTGGATCAACATCCTGATCAAAATCCTACCATTGCTGGGGTTACTGGGTACCGTTGATGGTATGGTGACCAGTTTCATTCAGTTGGGAGAAGCTGACATTCAACAACATTTGTCGTCTGGTATCAGCGCCGCCCTGCTCACTACTCAGGCAGGGCTGGTGACTTCGCTGTCCGGGATCTATCTCGCCTATCTGTTAAAACAAAAGAACCGTAGTTTACTGGCTCTGGTCAGACAAGCGCTTTCATCTTCCTTTAACAATGGAGCCAATCATGCAGTTTCAGCATAGTAGAGAAACCGAATCCGAAGCGAGTGTCGATCTGACGCCACTGATTGACGTGGTCTTTATTCTGCTGATTTTCTTTATTCTTTCAGCTTCATTTCAGCAGACACAGAATCTCAACATTGAACGCCCAACAGCAAGCACCGTAGACAGTCTGGATAAAACTGCCCTGATGGTCAGCATCGACCAGCACAATGTGGTCTGGTTTGAAGGCAATGCCATAAAGCCTGCCCAACTTGCCAGAGAAGTTAAATACATTGCCGCTGGTACCAGCCAGATATCAGCTATCGTAGATGTCGATCAAAATGTCAACAGTGGTCGTTTAATTGAAGTCGTTGATCAACTGAGGATCTCAGGAGTAAAAAATGTGGCCGTTGCTACACAAACCCCGCACTAGCTTCTCAGGCCTGATCTTATTAGCAGCCTTACTGGTGAATCTGCTTCTGGTGAGCCTGATTTACACCCTGACGATGAGTAGTGATATCACTCAAATGAAACGCCCCACCCTGGCACAAGTGTATTTTTCAACTGACAGGCCGGAACCTTCTGAAGAAAAGCTACCGGAAACCCTTTTAAGCAGCGCTCCGACGACGGCCTCCTCACCTCCACCGCCGCCTCTTACACTGAGTCTGAGCACAGCATTGGATGCTTCGGTATCCATTCCGGATCTTACTGTCCCAGATCTTGATATCAATACCAGCATTAACAGCCCGGTATTTGCTTTTAATGCCTTTGACAACAATCCCGGCTCCTCAATGAGTAGTAAGATATCCATGGCTCAAGTCGTATTTCAAATGCCACCAACCTACCCAATGGCCGCGAAACAAAAAGGCATTGAAGGGCATGTCACTCTTGATTTGGCTATTAACCCTGATGGGCGTGTAGAAGGTCTTAAGGTGGTTGAAGAATCACCTCCAGGAATCTTTTATCGATCCGCCTCAAGAGCAGTTCGTCGATGGCGTTTTGTCTCACCTGAGGCAACAGAATGGCAGCGTATAGTGATTCGTTATGAACTGGAAAAATAAGTGGTTACTCTTAACCCTGATATTGTGTGCGACATCAGCCGTCAGCGCCAACATGCAGCAGCGATACCAACAGCTAGGCCTGCTACTTCAAAAAGACCCGGTAGCAGCATTGCCTTTGATTGAGCGATTTAAAAAACAGCATGCCAATGGTTCACCGCAAGCCCAAAAGGCAGGACATTACCTTCTGCTTCAGGCCTGTATCACCCTGCAAAAATATGCCTGTGCGACAGAGGAATCGTTGGCATTGTTGACGCTACCTGTAACCAGCCAGCAAAAGCTAACGCTTTACAAATTGACTGCACAGCTTCTTTTTCAGCAAAAACAATATCAACAGAGCCTTGATTACGCTAAGCAATGGCTCGATTTCACCCCCAATACCTCAAATAGCGAAGAAGATCAGACAAGAGAAACTCTGGAGCGGGCTCAGGTAGCAACTCTGGCGGCTTACGGCGCATACCATACTGGCCAGTTGGTCAATGCGATTGACTTTATGGTGGCCGCCATCGCCTTAGAGCAAACCGAGCAGCGGCAACTGTTTTTACTGACACTGTATGAGCAGCGACAGATGAAGCCAGAAGCGGAATCGCTGCTGAGAACTCTCGTCCACCTTTATCCGGATAACCCGCTTTACTGGGAGCGGTTGGGTTACAACCTTTATCAGCAAGATAAGTCAGATGCCGCTCTGAATGTACTCAGCAGCGCCTTTAAAGCCCATCGCCTGCCACTTAGAAGCGTTACACTGCTGGCCCGGTTATTACTGAATGCCAACGCTCCGGCAAGAGCTGCTGTTGTTCTGGAACAGAATCTGGATCGCCTGGGTGAGAAAACAGGCTATCGCTCCATGTTGGCCCAAGCTTATCTATTGTCGCGTCAACAGAGAAAAGCATTGAAATTACTGAATGAATCAAATGACAGTAGCCAAAAAAACACGTTAGCCCTGCGAAGCCAGCTGGCTTATAGTCTGGGTCACTGGCCTGAAGCCATACAATTTCTGGAACAACAGATCAAAAAAGAGCCTGAAAATCAGTACTGGCTGTTGTTACAGAGCCTGGCTTACTATGAAAACAACCAGTTGGAAAAAGCAAGAACGCTTTTGGAAAAAGTCACTCAGAAAGAGTACCTGGCCAGTGCTCAACAGTGGATAAGTCAGATTGATTACCTAACAAATTAATAAAATTTGGTTGGCAGAGGGCTTCGAATGCAAGATCAACCGGTGTGCGCAGACTTCCGAATAGAACAGAAACCAGCGAACACCGGTAAAAAGATCACAGAATATAACGACTCAGGTCTTCGTCCTGAACCAGCTCACCCAGATGATCATTCACATAAGCCTGATCAATCATCAGCGGCTTGTCAGAATGCTCCAGAGCCAGGTCAGCAGCACTGTAGGAAACTTCTTCCAGCAGGCGCTCCATAACGGTGTGCAGACGACGAGCCCCGATGTTTTCAGTGTTTTCGTTGACCGCCCAGGCGACTTCGGCAATACGGTTGATACCGGTCTTGTCAAAATCAATATTCAGGTTTTCAGTCTTCATCAACGCCTGATACTGCTCGGTCAGGGATGCGTCCGGCTCGGTCAGGATACGGTTAAAGTCCTGGGCACTCAGGGCTTTCAGTTCGACACGGATTGGCAGGCGACCCTGCAGTTCCGGAATCAGGTCAGAAGGCTTGGCCAGGTGGAAAGCACCGGACGCCACAAACAGGATATGATCGGTTTTGATCATGCCGTACTTGGTGGAAACAGTACAGCCTTCAATCAGAGGCAGCAGGTCACGCTGAACCCCTTCACGGGACACATCAGCAGAAGCACCGCCTGAACGCTTGGCTACCTTGTCGATCTCATCAATAAAGACAATGCCGTTCTGCTCTACCGCTTCAATCGCACGGGCTTTCAGCTCGTCTTCGTTGACCAGTTTGGCGGCTTCTTCATCCTGAACCAGCTTCAGGGCATCTTTCACCTTCAGCTTGCGGGTCTTTGTCTTACCCTGATTCAGGTTAGAGAACATGCCTTGCAGCTGGTTGGTCATCTCTTCCATGCCCGGAGGTGCCATGATCTCAACACCCATGGCCGCTTCGTTAACATCGATCTCAATGTCTTTGTCATCCAGATCGCCTTCACGCAGTTTCTTGCGGAATACCTGACGGGTGCCGGACTCCTTAGGCTGAGACTCTTCGTTGAAATCTCGGGCAGGTGGCAGCAGCGCGTCCAGAATACGCTCTTCAGCGGCATCCATGGCGCGAGGCTTCACTTTCTCCATTTCCTGCTCACGAAGCATTTTAACGGCGGCGTCCATCAAGTCACGGACAATAGACTCTACATCCCGGCCCACATAGCCCACTTCCGTGAATTTGGTGGCTTCAACCTTGATAAACGGCGCATTCGCCAGCTTCGCCAGACGACGGGCGATTTCTGTTTTGCCGACACCGGTCGGGCCGATCATCAGAATGTTTTTAGGGGAAATTTCATTACGCAGCTCTTCATCCAGCTGCATACGACGCCAGCGGTTGCGCAGGGCAATAGCCACGGCACGCTTGGCATCGTCCTGACCAATAATGTGTTTGTCCAGTTCGTGAACAATTTCACGAGGTGTCATATTAGACATGATTAAAACTCTTTAGCTGTATTTGTTCCAGAAGTGTTCGTTCAGGAAACGCCGGTATTCATTAACGACTCTTCCTGTCCGGGGCTGTATTTATTCTTGGGTGGAAATTTCTTCGATCACGCGGTTGTGGTTGGTGTAAACACACACATCTGCGGCAATTTCCAGACTCTTTTCAACGATCTCCCGAGCGCCCATGTCGGTATTCTGATACAGCGCCTTGGCGGCAGACTGGGCAAAGAAACCACCGGAACCAATAGCCAGAATGCCATCTTCGGTGACCATCACGTCACCATTACCGGTAATAATCAGGGAGGCTTTCGCGTCAGCCACGATCAGCATGGCTTCCAGACGGTTCAGAGTGCGATCAGTGCGCCACTCTTTGGCCAGCTCTACTGCAGACTTTTCCAGACGCCCCTGATGCTTTTCCAGGTGTGCCTCAAAACGTTCAAACAGGGTAAAGGCGTCAGCAGTACCACCGGCAAAACCGGCAATTACCTTGCCTTTGTACAGGCGACGTACTTTGTGGGCATTGCCCTTAATAACGGCATCGCCCAGGGAGACCTGGCCATCACCGCCTACCACCACACTGTCAGCTCGACGGACAGACAGAATAGTTGTGCCACGATACTGTTCCAAGGTGGACTCCTTTCATTCAATGATGTAGTTCAGGAGTCTATATTGGGTACATCCATGCATTATCAAGGGCAAAGACCAATTATTTTAATTTCAACAGCAGGCTGTCGATCTTCTGTTCAGCCAGAATCTGGCGGGCATTATCCAGACTTCCCTGATCGTCAAACGGTCCTATCTGCACCCGGTGCCAGGTTTCCCCACCCGCCACATTCACTTTCGAAATACGGGGCGTCAGCCCTGAAAGAATCAGCGTGGCACGCAGGCGGTCTGCATCCTTTTCACTGCGAAATGAGCCCGCCTGCAACAGGTAACGGTTATGCTTTGCTGGTTTTTGGGGCGCTTTGGCAGGCTTACTCTGAACCGCTGGTTTTGCTGCTGGCCGGGTAACCGGAGTGGCTTCCGGTTCAGGCAAAACCACCTCGGTTTCCGGCAACAGCGTATAAAAATCAAACACCGGATTCGGTTCACTGCTTTTGGCTGAAGCGTTGTCATCTGGGTGCTGCGGCACAGGCACTTCTATGGCAGACGGCGTCAGCTTGATCAGTGACGCGGCAAAAAAGCCCAGTGCAAAACCGGTCACCAGGAATAACCATCCCGGCACCTTGGGTTTTCCGCTACTGGATTTGCGGGGGCTGCCTTTACTGGCTCCCCGTCGGCTGGTTGCTCTCTGGGCACTCATTCGGCTGACATTCCAATCTTCAATCTTACGGAGTCACTCAGCCCCTATTATCACCGCTGGAACCAGCATCAGGTCAAGCCTCACAGGTCAATGTATGTTGTTTAAACGCGCTATTTTCGCTAGCATTTACAGCCAAGATCGCCCTCATTCCCCCCTGTAATCCCGCCCTGCTTTCTTCTTCCGGGCGAACCTTTTCAGGGAACCAACTGAGAGCAACTCCCACATAACGACTGTCGATGGCCGGGAAGGTTATCGAAGTAAAATTGACACGAGTTTCACATCAAGGACTCATCCATGAATATTCTCAAGCTGCTTGAAGACAGAGTCATCAAGGCGCTGAACGCCGCCGGTGCTCCAGAAGACACGCCTGCCATGGTACGTCCAAGCGCCCGCGCTAACTTTGGCGACTACCAGTGCAATGCGGTAATGGCAGCTGCCAGGAAAATGGGTCAGAAACCCCGTGACCTGGCTCAGACCGTTGTTGATCATCTGGATCTGGACGGTATCGCAGACAAAACCGAAATTGCCGGTCCGGGCTTTATCAACATTTACCTGGCACCAGAGTTTCTGGCTAAAGGTTTGCGCGCAGCCGTGTCTGATGAGCGCATTGGTGTCGAGAAGGTAGAAAATCCGCACACTGTTATTGTTGACTACTCTGCCCCTAACGTTGCCAAAGAGATGCATGTAGGCCACCTGCGTTCTACTATCATCGGTGATTCTACCGCCCGTACCCTGGAGTTTCTGGGTCACAAGGTCATTCGCCAGAACCATCTGGGCGACTGGGGTACCCAGTTTGGTATGCTGATTGCTCACCTGGAAGAGCTCGAACAGAGCAACCAGGAAGAAGCCATGGATATGGAACTGTCTGACCTGGAAACCTTCTATAAGGCTGCCAAAAAGCGCTTTGACGAAGACGGGGCATTTGCTGCAAAAGCCCGTGACTACGTTGTTCGCCTGCAGGCGGGTGAAGCGCATTTCAAGAAACTGTGGAAACGACTGGTCGACGTTACCCTGTCTCACAACCAGGAAGTCTATGAGCGCCTTAACGTGTCCCTGACCCCGGGTGATGTGATGGGCGAAAGCGCATACAATGACAGCCTGCCAGTGATCATCAAGGCACTGGACAGCAAAGGCCTGCTGAGTGAAGACCAGGGTGCCAAAGTGGTCTTTCTGGATGAGTTCAAAAACAAAGATGGCGACCCAATGGGCGTGATCGTCGAGAAGTCCGGTGGTGGCTTCCTGTACTCCACCACCGACCTTGCGGCTATCCGTCACCGAGTTCACACCCTGAACGCTGACCGTGTGCTTTATTATGTCGATGCCCGTCAGGGTCAGCACTTCGAACAGGTTTACACCATTGCCCGCAAGGCAGGCTTTGCGACAGAAGACGTACAGCTGGAGCATCACGCATTCGGCATGATGCTGGGCAAAGACGGCAAGCCGTTCAAAACTCGTGCAGGCACCACCATTAAACTGGTTGACCTGCTGAACGAAGCCGAAGAGCGTGCCGCCCGCCTGATCGCCAGCAAGGACAGCGACCTGAGCGAAGAACAGAAAGTCAACGTGATCAAAGCGGTGGCAATGGGTTCTGTGAAATACGCTGACCTGTCCAAGAACCGTACCAGCGACTATGTGTTCGACTGGGACAACATGCTGGCCTTCGAGGGCAACACTGCTCCTTACATGCTGTACGCTTACACCCGTGTGCAGAGCATCTTCCGTAAGGCGGGTCTCAGCGAGTCTGACCTGCAGGGCGATATCGTCATTGGTGAAGCCACCGAACGTGAACTGTCCCTGAAGCTGGCACGCTTTAGTGAAACTGTTGAGCAGGCAGCCCGTGAAGGCATGCCACACATTGTCTGTGGTTACCTGTACGAGTTGTCCGGAGCCTTTATGAGCTTCTACGAAGCCTGCCCGGTGAACAAGGAAGGCGTTTCTGAAGAACTGAAGAACTCCCGCCTGCAACTGTGTTCCCTGACTGCCAGAACCATTAAGCAGGGTCTCGACCTGCTGGGTATTGAGACTGTCGAGCAAATGTAGTAGTTGTCTATCGAGTAGTAGTCGTCTATCGAAAAAAATACCGGTTAGCTGACCGGTATTTTTTTCGTTCAAAGATGTTCACACGCTCAGATTAAACGTCACCGGACCATCATTCAGAAGGGAAACTTTCATATCGGCAGCAAATTGCCCCGTTGCTACATCGGCATGCAGAGCTTTTGCACGGCTGACAAAATAATCGTACATTGCCTCTCCATGTTCCGGGCTGGCCCCTGAGCTGAAACCCGGTCGCAATCCCTTGCGGGTGTCTGCCACCAGCGTGAACTGAGACACCACCAGCAAACCACCACCAGAGTCTTTCAGTCCCAGATTCATCCTGCCCTGTTCATCCGAAAACACGCGATACTTCAGCACCTTTTCTAACAATTTATCGGCTTTGGCCTGATCGTCGTCTTTCTCTATGCCCAGGAACAATAACAGACCTTCACCAATCTCGCCGACCGTTTCACCATCAACATTTACACTCGCAAACTGAACTCTCTGAATGAGTCCGCGCATAATCGAACTTACTCCATTAATTACTGTATTCAAAAGCCGACTGGAATCTCCAGCCACAAAAAAATCCCGGCGAGCAGTTCCTGAAGACTTTTGGCGCTACCATGGGTACCCGCGTTGTTATACTCCGCTGAAGTAGCATTGTAAATTTCCGTGACATTCCCCGTATGATTTCCAGTGTAATTTCCTGAAACACCCTTACTCGTGCTGACAGTCGGTATATTATTTTTAACGACAATCCTCAAATCCTTGTATTGCTGATCCCTGGATTTTTCCCTGAAGTCGTAAGTATAAATATTGAGCCCGTGTATTTTTTTACGGAAATCATAAAAAGTCAGAATCATCCCTCCATCATCCAGGCTATCAACATTTATCTTCAGCTTTCTTGTTTGTAAGTTTCCGTGCCACGCAATGGTTCCAATATCTAACCAGGCCCCGGTTTTACAAGGAGTACTACCGGGGTTTACCTCTTCCCTCTTATCGCATGAAATAACCTCCAGTATTTCATACCCACCAGCCCCGGTATCACTGGTCACTTCTCCCTCGGGAATATAAGGCGGAGAAGTAGTAGCAACTGCCCCGGATTTACTTTTGTGCTTTTTGTGAGACAGTTTATGCCCTGCCCTGACTGGAGACAATTTCACCTCCAACGCACCGAAATAAATGTTGAGGGAGCCCTGTAAAGGCGGAGAAAGAAGTTCCGTATAATTCTGCTGCAGACCCGTCTGCAAACTATTTCCTCCATCCAGCCAGGACCCCAGAGAGCTGCAGCTCTCCCGCTTCGTGATGAGGCTTGGCCATTTCTGATATTTTGTGTAAATGCAATTATCCGAAGCAGGAAAAATAGTTCCCAGCTTCTTGGCATTCTTATCTCCGTATGAATTCTCAATAAAAAATGTCGCTGTTAAATCATGCGAAACACCTGCTGCAATCGTAACTTCTGGTGTCTCAAACACCATATTGTAGTGCAACCCTGTATCTGACTGTGCTAATGCCGTAGTACAAGGCATAGCAAGCAGAAGCAGCAGCCATTTGCTTTTTCGGGACAATTTCATGAACAAGCCACCTTAAACCTAACTCTCAGCTTTTCTTTAGTCGAACGTCTATTACGAGTTCAACGCAGTTCTCAATGTTGCCACTCTGATCAGGTAACTCCAGAGAACCTGAAATGTGGCAACGAGAGAAGAGTTTAGCCAAGTCTGGTCAATATCCCTGTTTTAGCGAAGGCCGTACGCTTGCTGTTTTTAAACGTTCAGGCTGGCTCCTCAAACTGGCGGGCAAACTTGTCCGAAGCGCGCACCAGGGCATCGGTAATAGATGCTTCACCGGCAGCATGACCGGCATCCCGGATGACCAGCAACTCGGCCTGCGTCCAGCATCTGGCGAGTTCAGCTGCGTTATCCAGTGGGCAGACCATATCGTAACGACCATGAATGATAATGCCGGGAATCTGGTCAATCAGCCCCATGTTACTGATGATCTGCTCCGGTTTAAGAAAGGCGTCATTAACAAAGTAGTGGGCTTCAATGCGTGCTATAGCCATAGCGAAGTGTGGGTCAGCCGCTTCATCTTCCATCTCCTGGCTGGGTCTCAGTGAACTGATTCTGCCTTCCCAGAGAGACCAGTGTTTGGCGGCATTCATGCGGGCCAGTTCGTTGTCCCCCATTAAACGACGATGATACGCTTTCAGCATATCGCCGCGTTCTTCTTCAGGAATAATCTCTACGAAATGCGCCCAGTGGTCAGGAAAAATTCGGGCGGCACCATCAGGCTTGTAAAGCCAGTCCTGATCCTGCTGCCGGGCAAGAAAGATACCGCGCAGAATCAACCCTCTGACCTTTGCCGGATGAGCCTGGGCATAGACCAGTGCCAGAGTCGATCCCCAGGAACCCCCAAACAGCACCCAGCTGTCTACTTTGAGAAAGGTGCGAATCTTTTCAATATCCTCAACCAGATGCTGAGTGGTGTTGTCTTTCAGTTCCAGGTGCGGTCTGGAATGGCCACAGCCGCGCTGGTCGAAAACAATAATTCGGTATTTTTCCGGATCAAAAAAGCGCCGGGACTTTTCTGTACTCCCTGCCCCGGGACCACCATGAATAAACAGAACCGGAATGCCATTCGGGCTACCACTTTCTTCTACATACAGTTCATGAAGCTTATCCACTTTCAGAAAATGGGTGGTGTAAGGTTTGATGGCAGGGTAGAGCGTATGCATGGGTATTCCTTCAAATGCGACTATGGTCACAAACTGTCAAGTCAACCATTCTTAAAACATACCCTGAAAACCTGCTCAGTAGAAGTCAAAGCGACAGAGAAAACCACTAAACCTCAACGCACGCAAATCAAAGTGGACGAATGCCGGATGAACACTAAGCTTGCCTGAAGAACCTGTAAAGAATGATTAAATCAGAACAGAGACGTTCCAGAAATGTTAAAAAAGCATGTTCTCATTATTTTCCTTGCGCTCTCATTGCTGCCTTCACCAGTGCTTTCACAGTCAGAAATAGCTTCTTTGCAACGCCTGCTGAACGGCTGGATCTGGCTGGCACGAATCCCCTCTCAGCAAACAGGCATTCAGCTTGAATCCCTGATCAGAACCAGTGTACTGGCTACTGGCAGCAACACCCTGATGGTGCGTGCCATTGATTTCCCCGGGGGAAGCACAGCCGTTGGTGCCGACATCAGGCAAGTCAGCCGACTGGGCTGGCGCCTGCAACCTGAAAGCACCGTTCGGGTTTACGATTACGAAAGAGGGGCAGGCTACCTCGCCCATGAAGGAAATTACCCCTCTCAACACATGGCACTTGATAGCCAGTCAGACCTCATCCAGCTGGCATCCTGCCTTGATAGCACCCGGCTATCACACGCTCCTTTGTGGTTGGATGGTGCACACAGTTTCACAGGTGTTTTGAGTGGACTGCTCGATACCAGCTTTCGCAGAGGGCTGCTGACCAGCTTACAGTCATCATCCCTTTTCACATCGTCTATCACTACAAGCCAGCATCTTGGAGCCCTTAGCATTTACAGGCCTGATCAGCAGCCACTCAACCATATGGTGTATTCCAGATACGGCCCGTCGGGCGACCTGAGAAAACTACACCCGGTGACTCATCAGGCTGACAATACCACCCTTATGCAGTTCGCTGCGACACCTCACACCGGTGCCTGCTCTCTGTTTCTGTCGCCCATGGGAATCATTTCCACAACTCTGGATTCATCAGGCAATACCATTATGCTTATCTCGCATTCGCTGGCGATTGCTTTCCAGTGGTTCACTGGTATGTGCAGACCGGACGAAGACTGTGGAAACCCAGCCACCTGGGATAGAGATAACAGAGACAGGCAGGTTAACAGCCTGCCGTTGCCTTCATGGCAATACTAACAATGACTCTTTTACTTACATTAGGTAAGGCGGGGCTATTGCCCCGTCCTTCCCACAGAACCGTGCGTACGGACCTCGTACACGGCTCCTGCACTCTCTATCCCTTAACAATAAGGGGCAAGAACGCCCGTTTTAACGCCTTCCAAATTGAACAACTTTATCTCATTGAACCAGTTGTTCGG